>NZ_CP172056.1:0-300000 GCF_049860565.1 Desulfitobacterium nosdiversum | reverse complement strand
CTTTTTTGTCCATCGGAATATTCTGTTGTAGCCAGCCATGGTTGATGTTGTCAAAACATCCTTTGATGTCTCCTTCTAATATCCATGTCGGAGAACATTGCCTAGCTAGTACGCAAAATATCTGTTCACAGGCATCTTTAGTGCTTCTTCCTTTACGAAAACCAAAAGATGTAGTGTCGCCTGTAGTTTCAGCTACGGGTTCGAGTGCTAGCGCATAGAGTGTTTGCATGGCCCTATCATACATAGTGGGGATTCCCAACGGTCGTTTCTTGTTCTTGCCTTTCTTTTCAATGAAGACTCGCCTAAGGGGTTTTGCTTTGTAGTGTTTATCCGTAAGTGCTAATACAGCCTTCATCTTTGAAGCTGCAGTTGACCATAGTTTTTTGTCTACCCCAGAGGTGTTCTTTCCCTTATTCGAGGTTACTTTCTTTACAGCCTGAGCTTTGGCATAGAATGAGTGTGTTAGTAAGTACTGTAATCTTTTGACTTTGTTTTTGTCGCCCTTCACTGTTGCCTTGGCAATTCTGGTTTGTAGCCTATTAACTTCATTTTGCACCTGCATCCAATCAATGGACTCCCATTGACTGGCAAGTGTGTTTCTGTCTTTTAGTCTCTCGGTTTTATCCGTCGTTGAATTACTAAAATTCATAAGTTTACCTTCCGTCTCTGCCAAGAAATACCATAGGATAAGTCAGCACTCTTTCGAGTTAGGGCAAAGTTTGAACCCCTATCTTCTTTCATTACAAAAGTAGCGTTTGCTTTTTATCCTTTTCTTCTGCCCTCTATGCCGTTTCTTTCCCTTGCGGTTGGATACCTCATTCTTGTGAGGAGCATATAGGGTTTACCAAGTTCCGCATGATACATAATTGTGAAAGCCTTAGGAGCCACCTTTAAACCGGGAGTTCTTCATCCATTCGCATTGGTTTATCAGTTCGCCTTTGCTCGACTCCTTACCATTTTGGTCGAAGCGTTTCAGCCTATTTCGCTTCCTCCAGCGTAACGATTCCTACAGTGATTCACTTTACGTTCTCCATAGCTTTCTTACTCTAGCAGTTATCCCAGCTTTAGGCTACTCGGACTTCCACATTGTCTTGTGAGCTTTCTAACCCAGACGTTACCATCTACGCTAGTCACAATAGAGTTACCCCGAATGGATGGGGTAGCCTTTAGGCAATATATCATGCGACTTCTTGTCGCACATGGCAGCCCTGATCTGAATGGATAATGGTTTCCTTGTTCAAAGAAATTCCGTGTTCTTGGATCAGATGATTGACCGTTTCTAATACAAAGTCCACTTCCAAAGAGTTGCTAACTACATATGCCAACACCTGCTTGGTGCAGGCATCTAAAATTGTTGAGAGATACGCTTTCTGGCTGTTGCGGTAGAACATGTAAGTAATATCTGTTAAAAGTATGGCCCTTGGGCCGTGTTCCTCGAACTCACGGTTAACAAGATTATCGGCTACATTGCTGGTTCTCAAAGCTTTTGCCATACGTCGGTATGGATTTGCTTTCCGAATCGTGCATTTCAGTCCAAACTTTTTCATCAGCCGCGAGATTTTCTTTCGGTTCATACGGATTCCCTGGTGCAGCAGTCGCATGTAGATACCTCGGACTCCTTTGTCATAACCGCGGAACTGGTAAGCCGCCAGAATCACCTCAAAGTCTTTCTTGTCCTGTTCATATTGTGCAGTTCTCACATCTGCAGCCTTCAGCCAACGGTAGTATCCGGAACGGGAAACGCCGGCATATTTGCACAGCCATGTTATGTTCAAAAAGTTATTATCCCGTCGGGTCATTTTTTGGATGATCTTGTATTTTTCTGCTGGCGCCGCTTGGCTTCCCATTGTGCCTTCTTTTCTAAAAAGTTGATTTTTTTTAGAAATTCATTCTCTTGTTTTAAATACTGAACCTGATGCTCTAAGCGAGATATTTTCTCCTCGGACGTCAGGTCTTTTGTTCTTGGACGACCAGTACTATCTTTACGCCGGTCATGAAAATCTTCGTTGTGCGCCTCGTACTTACTAACATTTCCAACAAAACGGTCAATCCGCTTTTTCCCCAACACACGAGGATCAAAACCCATCCCTCGTAAAATAGCAGAAGGCATATTTCCAGCCTTATATTCACGATAGAATCGTTCTTTAAAGTCAACCGAATATGTAATCGATGTTTCACTTACCTTGACTACATATGGATTCTGCCGCAGCATTGCCTGCTGTTCCTCTGTAAAACGATTTGTTCCCATCTTTTCATCCACTCCACATAGTCAGCATAACAAAAAATGCCCCTGTAAAACAGAGTCATAAAAAGTTCGGCATGATGCCTCTTTTTTGCTGTCCATTTTACAGGGTACATTTTTAAGTGAGCTTCCTGTATATATTTATGCCCTGCTATCCCAATGCATGATCATTTAGCTTTAAGCACGACTGAATAAAGGAAACAAGTAATTTAAAGTTATTTTTATCAATCTAATAACAAAATTCCGGGTGCCATTGTACGGCTACAACAAAGCTTTTTTCCGGCATGTAGACGGCCTCGATTAAATCATCCACTGCCTTAGCTGCACAGCGTAATTGCGGTGATAGTTTTTTGATTCCTTGATGATGATAACTGTTTACCATTATGGACTCAGATTTCAAAATATTATAAAACGGAGTTCCCTTTTCAATATTAATGCGATGTATAGGTATGTCATAAGGCGGTTTTTGTGCATGGTTGATTGGGGTATCTGTTTCGAACTGTGATGGAATATCCTGATAAAGTGTACCGCCTAACAAGACATTTACTAATTGAATTCCACGGCAGATTCCCAATACGGGTTTATCAAACTGTAGAGCTTTGTTTAAAAGAATTTCCTCCATATGATCTCGTTCTTTGCATATATTTCCGCAAAATTCTTGAGGATTTTCGCCGTATAGTTGAGGGTCAACATCATGCCCTCCAGTCATTAGAAAACCGTCAAAAGTATGAGCAAGCTGCTCAATTACTTCAATATGAGTTGTCAAAGGAAGCATGACGGGAATTCCGCCGGCTTCTTCAATTCCTTTCATATAACCGGGTAACATCCAGTAACTTTCTTTGTCGTCGTCGTATAAGGGGACGATTCCTATCAATGGTCGTGTCATTTTATTATCCCAGCTCCATCTGCATAAGCGAAAATCACTTTTTTTTTAAATATTATAGACCTGGTTATTCGTAAATTACTAGTCAATTAATATGCATAATTTCCTTTAGTAGAAAAACCAGCAGATTGCTTAAAAATCTGCTGGCTCTGCTATATAGGGGTAAATATCGATTTAATTTCTATGCCCTAAATGGTTAGCCAGAATAAGCAGCTGCATTTGCTCCCTGAATTGTCTGAATGATCGCTTGAGCGAGGGGGTCCTCCTTAACCATTGCTTTGATCTTTTTGCGGGCGTCTCTTCGTTCTTCTTTATCAAAAAGAGTAGATGTTAGGCCACAGGCATGAACTAGGGTGATAAGATGAGCGGTTCGGGGACTTGGGGTTTCTCCGCGGAGAATCACGAGGCGGATTTGATCGCGTATTTCTTTTTTAGGACGGTCATCCAGTAAAGGATAGACTGTTAAATTAAAAAACAAGAAGACTTGACGTTCCTCTTCCTGCAGAAATCCGTTATCGGCAAGGTGTTCTAAACATTCCCGGCGGAGATGCTTAAACATTCCTTTAACCTTTGTTATCCAATGGGCAGGAGAACGAAGACGCTTTGAATTATCAATAAGCTTGAGAAGGGAATCGAGGTGGAGATTGCCGGTTGGGGTACGGTCGGTGATTTCAACAGCCTTTTTGTTAGCCTTTACACGATGAAGAAGCTCTAACTCCATGAGGAGGGCGCCGGCAAGGCAAACGTCAATTTTTGTGGAGGCATTAAAGGAAATTGTTCCTTTTTCCTCGTGGATGCATAGGAGTAATAACTCTTCTAAAAGATTAAGCATGAATATCCGCTCCTCAAGATACTGGATTACTCGATGTTTTGGGACTCCGAATCAATTCCTTCTTCTGACGTGTTCTTTATATTAAGCCGGCCTGTACGACGAACTGCTTCACGGAGCAAAAACTCGATGTGGGCATTGACACTTCTAAATTCATCATTTGCCCATTTCTCTAATGCAGAATATAGCTTAGGATCGAGACGCAGAGCAAATTGTTTCTTGCCCATTCTGTATCAACACCTGTCTAAGTCTAAGTTTCGAAAGGATAAGCAATGTTTTAGTAAAGTGAGCCCGTGTTGATAACAGGCTGAGCTGAACGGTCAGAAACAATTGCGACGAGCAGGTTGTTTATCATAGCAGCCTTGCGCTCTTCATCAAGATTAACGACATTTTCCTTTTCAAGACGTTCAATGGCCATTTGCACCATGCCCATTGCTCCATCGACAATAATTTGCCGGGCGGCAAGGATAGCACTCGCTTGTTGGCGCTGCAGCATCGATCCTGCTATTTCTGTGGAATAGGCTAAATGAGTCAAACGCGCTTCCGAAACCTCCACACCTGCGAGTGAAAGCCGTTGTTGAAGTTCTTGAGCCAGCTCTTGAGCAACCTCCTCGCCGTTGCCACGCAAGGAATAGCCTGTTATTCCTGTATCAAAGGTATCATAGGGATACTGGCTGGCGACATGACGAAGAGCGGTTTCACTTTGAATTTCAACGAATTGTTCATATTTATCGACATCAAAAATAGCTTTAGCGGTATCAACGACTCGGAATACAACAACAGCAGCAATTTCTACCGGATTACCTTCCGTATCATTGACCTTTAGGGTTTTGCTGTTAAAGTTGCGGACTCTGAGAGATACTGCTTTACGCATAGAGAAGGGAAGAGTAAACCAAAATCCGGGTTCGCGGATCGTACCGATATAGCTGCCAAAAAACGTAACAGCGTAGGCTTTGTTAGGCTGAACGACCTGGATTCCTGTTAATAGAATAATGCCTAGGAGCAATAAGGCGATGCTAAAAAGATTGAGTTTTGCAATTAGGACTGCTCCTGTTCCCAGTAAAGCAAGGATCAAAATGAGGATAAAATAGCCGTTGAGAGTCCATGCTTTTGTTTCTTTCGTAGTAATAACCCCCTTTAGTTGTTTAAACTTAAGATCAATATGATACTAATATGATATCACTGTATATAATATATGTAAACAGTTTAAATCTATAAATATGGAAATTTGTATTTGCTGATGGGTGAAAAAAAACCTCCCGGCTGAAGGGCAGGAGGTACATAATTATAGCGTTAATTATTGGTATCAGTAGGTGGGGTTTCGGGTTCATCCTCTAAGGGAGGATCTTGATTTTCCGGTGGGGAAGTAAGAGGAGTTTGTGATGATGAAGCCTCTGAGGATGAAGGGAAATCTGGAGCAGATGGAGAAATAGAAGAAGGAATGGAATTTGTGTTATGCTGATTTTGTTCTTCCTCCAGAGATAGGATCCAAACAATAGGAAGAATTGCTGTAAAGGGTCCGACAATCAGGGCTGTAAAAATACCGAGCGCCTGCGAGGCTTGATTGATAAGTGAGAGAAGGACTTGAATTCCAATCAGGGTAATGAAAAGCAGCCATAAGGAACCCATGTTTTGCCGATAAAAATCCCAGCTGCTGCTCAGGGAGCGTGTAAAGCTGAGTTCGCGATGATTAAGCATATAAAAGGCAGAGGTAGAAAGCCAGGGTGCTAAAAAGATGCCGAGTGCAATTAAAGATAGAACATAGAGAACCGCAAAGAATGGGAGAAGGTACGTCATTCTCTTAAGCGCAAGGGCGCCGATAATTCCAGCAACGATTAATAATAAGCTGACTAGGGTCAAAATTCCGTACCAGCCTAAAGTGCGAGGGATTCCTGAAAAGCGAAAATCACGAAAAGATACTTTTTCATGGAATCCCTTTTGGGTAAGATTGAACATTCCGGTGATGAATGCGGAAGATACAATCCAGGCAAGAAAGAAGAGGATTATAAGGATAAGGAATATATAAGGAGCTTGATCTGAGTAAGGGGATATACTATGACCAAAGGGAGATGAACCGCTTGAAAAGCCGCGACCAGGGGGCATCGGTACGTTAGGGTTGAGAAAGGGGCTGGAGAGGGTTCCTTTTAAGCGGATTATAGGTGCTAAAAAGGGTATAGATCCGGCAAGGACTAATCCGACTCCAACGAAAGCGAAGATGAAATACCAAATGTATAACGGGAGGGCTGTACGTTTAAAGGTTTCGAGGGCAAGCTTGATTCGATCTGACCAGCGCAAGAAGAATTCCTCCTTTTCTTTTATGAAGTTTTGATTTTAAATGTTTAACGAGGCATCTCCATATACTTATAAGTTTTTTCCTTGAATATTCATTTCTTTTTTAAAAGCTTATATTTCGCTATGTGGCATTATACAGAAGAATCTTGAATAAATAGGGACAAACCTATTGAATTATTATGCATATATAAGTATAATAATTCAGTATTAATAAAAAGGAGGGTAATCAAAATGGCTGTATTAAATAAAGAAGGATTTCAAGGACGGGATTATATTACCCTTAAGGATTATACGTCAGATGAGATTCTATATATGTTAAAAGTCGCGAAGGAATTGAAAGAGGAAACGAAAGCGGGAGTTCCTCATCCGATTCTTCAAGGAAAGAATTTAGCCATGATTTTTACGAAATCCTCGACACGAACTCGGGTTTCGTTTGAGGTTGGAATGCTGCAGCTTGGAGGACATGCCCTATTTCTAAGCAATCGTGATATTCAAATTGGCCGTGGCGAACCGATCAAAGATACGGCTCGTGTCCTTTCACGGATGGTTGACGGGATCATGATTCGGACACACAGCCATCAGGATGTTATTGATTTAGCAGAGTATTCCGATGTGCCTGTTATCAATGGGCTGACCGACCTTTTCCATCCTACGCAGGTTCTAGCTGATTTGTTGACGATTCAAGAGCATAAACAGCGTTTAGCAGGCTTAAAACTAAGCTTTATCGGGGATGGAAACAACATGGCTCATTCCTTAATGAATATTGCGAAGCTTGGTCTGCATATTGTCATTGCCAGCCCAGCCGGTTATCGTCCGGATCCTGAGGTTTTTGCCCAAGCTCAGGCTGCTGCCCAAAAGGGCGGAGGCTTGATTGAAATTGTTGAGGACCCTATTGCTGCAGCTAAGGATGCGGATGTTCTCTATACGGATGTTTGGGCGAGTATGGGTCAGGAAGAAGAAGCGGCCGTTCGGGCAAAAGCATTTGTTGGATATCAAATCAATGATCAGTCGCTTAAAGCGGCACATAAGGATGCTATTGTTATGCATTGTCTGCCGGCGCACCGTGGAGAAGAAATTACGGAAGACGTACTTGAAGGACCGCAGTCCGTGGTATTTGATGAGGCTGAAAACCGTCTCCATGCCCATAAAGCAATTTTAGCCTTACTCATGTAATGCTTCTCATTTCCGGGATTGTATATTGACTTGAGAATAGGTATATTAGTAGCAGAAGTAAAAAGGTATATATGTGCCTGAAAACGATGAGGAAGGAAGAAATCTTAATGAAAAAGGTTGTTCTTGCATATTCCGGTGGATTGGATACGTCAATTATTATTCCCTGGCTTAAAGAAAACTATGGCTATGAAGTTATCGCGATGGCTGCTGATCTTGGACAGGGAGAAGAACTCGAACCCCTGAATGAAAAAGCCATTAAAAGCGGAGCGAGCAAACTTTATATAGAAGACTTGCAGGAAGAATTTATTACCGATTTCATTTACCCAACGTTAAAAGCGGGTGCGGTTTATGAAGGGAAATATCTGCTCGGTACTTCCTTTGCCCGTCCCCTTATCGCCCGCCGCCTTGTTGAAATTGCAGAAAAAGAAGGTGCAGTTGCCATTGCCCATGGCGCGACAGGGAAAGGAAATGACCAAGTCCGTTTTGAACTCAGTGTGAAGGCGCTGAATCCGAATATTGAAATTATTGCCCCTTGGCGGATTTGGGATATCAAATCCCGTGAAGATGCGATTGATTATGCGCAAAAGCGGGGAATTCCGGTTCCGGTTACGAAGGATCGTCCCTACAGCATGGACCGCAATCTCTGGCACTTAAGCCACGAGGGCGGAGATCTCGAGGATCCGTGGAATGAGCCTAAAAAAGATCTCTATCTTTTAGGCGTTTCTCCTGAAGAAGCTCCGGACAAGCCGGAGTATCTTGAATTAGAGTTTGTCGAAGGGATTCCGGTCAGCTTAAACGGGAAAAAACTCCCGCCGGTTAAGTTCATTGAAGCTTTAAATGTTCTGGGCGGGAAGCATGGAATCGGCATCGTTGACATGGTGGAAAACCGCCTGGTTGGGATGAAATCCCGCGGTGTATATGAAACCCCCGGCGGAACCATTCTTTATACCGCCCATCAAGCTTTGGAGCATTTGACCTTAGATCGCTTAACCCTTCATTACAAAGAACAAATTGCTCTAAAATATGCTGAACTCGTTTATGACGGCGTTTGGTATTCACCGCTCCGTGAAGCTTTAGATGCTTTTGTTAATGTGACCCAGAAGAATGTGACTGGAACCGTTCGCCTGAAGCTTTACAAAGGAAATTGCAGTTTAGCAGGAACGAAATCTCCGTATTCCCTTTATAATGAAGAGTTTGCTACCTTCGGACGTGACGGAGTTTATAATCAGAAGGATGCTGAAGGGTTTATAAACTTGTTTGGGCTTCCTTTAAAAGTTAGAGCCTTAATGGAGAAGAAATCAGGACTGAAAAAATAGCGGATGAAAAATAGCGGATATTACAAACTCTAGATGGATGAAAACAAGCGCCCCATACGGGCGCTTTCACTTATCTTTAGAATAATCAAATTTTTTTGCACACAACCTAAGAAAAGAGTAAAATAGGAACAAAGTTTGACCAGAAAGAAAGGATGAATTCCCAGTGAAATTATGGGGTGGACGCTTTGAAAAAACTACAGATGCATTAGTTGAGGATTTTCATTCTTCTATTTCCTTCGATCAACGGCTGTATAAGCAAGATATCCAAGGCAGTATTGCCCATGCCCGAATGCTTGGACAGGTTGGGGTGATCTCTTCAGCTGAAGCAAAGCAAATTATTGACGGCCTGCAGGATATACTGAAGGATATCCAAACAGGTAAGGTTGAATTTGAGGTGGGTGCTGAAGACATTCACATGAACATCGAGAAACTCCTCACCGAGCGAATTGGTGTCGTTGGGAAAAAGGTACATACCGGAAGAAGCCGCAATGACCAAGTTGCCCTAGATTTACGCCTCTTTTTAAGAGCCGAGATTGACAAAACAAAAGATCTCATGGCGAAGTTGATCAATACTTTTCTCGATCTCGCCCAAGAGCACCGGGAAACCTGGATGCCGGGTTATACACATCTTCAAAAAGCACAGCCGATCACTTTTTCGCATCACTTGCTTGCTTATGTGCAAATGTTTTTGCGGGATATGGGCAGACTTAACGATACCCGTAAACGGCTTAATTTTTCTCCATTAGGCTCTGGGGCTATGGCAGGAACAACCTTTCCTTTGGATCGTGAAGCAGTTGCTCAGGAATTGGGATTTGACGGAGTTACCTTAAATAGTTTGGATGGAGTGAGCGACCGAGACTTTGCTATCGAATTCTTAAGTTCAGTTTCAATTGGGATGATGCATCTTAGCCGGCTTTGTGAGGAACTCGTTCTGTGGTCAAGCGGAGAGTTTCAATTTGTCAATATGGATGATGGATATTCGACGGGATCCAGTATTATGCCTCAGAAGAAGAATCCTGATGTCGCCGAACTGGTGAGAGGAAAAACCGGTCGAGTCTATGGGGATCTCATTGCGCTCTTAACCATGATGAAAGGCCTGCCTCTTGCTTATAATAAGGATATGCAAGAGGATAAGGAGCAAGTCTTTGATGCAATCGATACGATTCAAAAGTCCTTGTTGGTCGTTGAACCGATGCTGCGGACGATGAAGGTCAATCGGGAGGTCATGGCAAAGGGAGCTAAAGGCGGATTTACCAATGCGACCGATTTAGCCGATTATTTGGCAAAGAAGAATGTACCTTTCCGCGAGGCTCATGAAATTGTGGGAAGACTCGTTCTTTACTGTACGAAAAAAGGCTGCGGTCTTGAAGATTTAAAACTTGAGGAGTTTCAAGAGTTTTCAGAAGTATTTTCAGAAGATTTATTTGAGCGTATCGGAATTGAGTATTGTGTGCGGGAACGTAAATTAACGGGAGGTCCTGCTCCGGAGACTGTTTTACGGGCAATTGAACTTTCTAAACAAGAACTCAAGAGAGTTTTAGAAGAGTAGGTAATCATTTAAGTAAGTCTATTATTGTAATAATTCTAGATATTAGCAGAGATTAGAGAGAAAATGTCGAAAAAAGTTGGTCTGTATAAAATTTTACAAGGCAATACGGGTAAGAGGTATAATCAAGTCGGGAAACCGTTGTTAATTCAGAGGTACAAGCTAAGTTATACACAAAAATCATATACAACCTGTGAATAATGTGGATAACTTTGTGGACTGTTCGGTATAACTATGGTATAACTTAAAAATTAACGAGGATAAACAGGGGATAACCTTTAAAAACTGTGTATAACTTGAGTCAAAGGATCAATGGACATTACATGTTTCGACAAAAAGAGGGCACTTGCTTTTCATGGGATCAATTAGAGCCCATTGAAACTTAAGGTGGGAGGATTAGCATGAAAGATCTAGAGCTATTGACCGACTTATATCAATTAACGATGATGCAGGGATATTTACAACATGGTTATGAGGAAAAGGGAGCAGTTTTTGACATATACTTTCGGAATATCCCCAATGGAGGGGGCTATGCAATTGCAGCGGGTTTAGAGCAGGTCATTGAGTATATTGAAAACCTGCGCTTTACAGAAGAAGATATTGAATATCTCCGAGGACTGCATATGTTTAATGAGACCTTCCTAAAGGCTCTCAAGGACTTTCGTTTCATGGGAGATATTGATGCGGTTCCAGAAGGAACGCCAGTCTTTCCTTATGAGCCTTTGCTTCGGGTAAAAGCTAGAATTTTTGAAGCTCAGCTCGTGGAGACAGCACTCTTAAATTTAATTAACTTTGAAACTTTGATTGCCACCAAGGCTTTTCGCGTAGTAACAGCGACAGGTGGAGGCCCTGTTGCGGAATTTGGTCTTCGCAGGGCACAGGGACCTGATGCAGGTACTCTTGGAGCTCGAGCTGCGTTTATTGGAGGCTGTCAATCCACTTCTAACGTTCTTGCAGGTCAAAGATTTGGGGTCCCTGTTTCCGGAACGCAAGCTCATAGCTGGATTCAGTGTTTCCCCAGCGAAATCGATGCTTTTCGGGCTTATGCTCAGACTTTCCCGGATGAATGTCTGTTACTTGTGGATACCTATAATGTTTTGAAGTCGGGTGTACCCAATGCTATTCAAGTCGGTCTGGAGCTCGAGGCTCAAGGTCATCATTTTCTGGGTATTCGCATTGACAGCGGAGACTTGACATATCTTTCCCGCGAAGCCAGGAAGATGTTGGATGCGGCTGGGCTTTATCATGCAAAAATTGTGGGCTCAAATGATCTGGATGAGCATACGATTTGGGCGATACGTGCTCAAGGAGCTCCTATTGATGCCTGGGGAGTGGGAACTCATTTAATTACCTCCAAGGATACTCCTGCGCTCGGCGGAGTTTACAAGCTCTGTGCTGAGGAAGAAAATGGGGTTTACGAACCTCGTTTAAAGGTATCTGAAAATGTAACGAAGATAACGAATCCCGGAATCAAGAAAATTGTGCGTTTCTTTGACAAAGCGGGCAAGGCTATGGCAGATTTAATTGCACTTGAAGACGAGAATTTTGTAGAACCGCTAACCATTTTTGATCCCGTACAAACGTGGAAAAAGAAAGTCTTAACTGACTTTACAACAAGAGACCTTATGAAGCCGATTTTTCGGAAAGGAATCAAGGTCTATGATCTTCCGAGCCTGCAAGAAATCCAAGCATATGCGAAGGAAGAAATGGATACGTTATGGGATGAAGTTAAACGTTTAATCAATCCACACCGTTATATTGTAGATTTATCTCCCAAACTTTATAATTTAAAGCAAGATCTTCTACAGCGAATCAGTGAACAAGTGAATGAAGTGAAGGCGTCTCCTAAAATAAAATAAGAATTAAGGAGGTATTTTACTATGTGGTCTGATAGTGAATTGGAGAGCCGAATTCAAACGGCGGTAGAATGGCTGCGTGAGCAAGCCGCAAAAGCTGGGGTAAAAGGATTAGTTGTTGGAATTTCTGGAGGAGTAGATTCTGCGGTGGTCTCTGGGCTTTGTAAAAGAGCCTTTCCCGAAAATTCCGTAGGAGTGATTATGCCCTCACATTCGAATCCTGTAGACCGTGAAGATGCTTTACTTATTGCTGAAACCCATGGTTTAAAAGTGGTCGAAGTGGATTTAGGGGAAGTACACCAGGGGATTCTCGAAAGGGTTCGAAAAGGTTTAAACGAACAGGGCTTAACGTTTGAAGAACGGTTAAGTCAAGGCAATTTGAAAGCTCGGCTGAGAATGTCAACGCTCTATACAGTTGCTAACGCTTTAAATTATTTAGTGGTGGGTACCGATAATGCCCCCGAAAGCTATACCGGGTATTTTACGAAGTATGGCGACGGCGGTGTGGATCTTTTGCCCATTTCTACATTAACTAAGACAGAAGTACGGGCTTGGGCTGCAAAACTTGGACTTCCGGATAAAATCGTCAATCGTGTCCCAACGGCAGGATTATGGCCGGGTCAAACGGATGAGAGTGAAATGGGAATTACCTATGATCTTATCGACCGTTATTTGCTTGGGGAAGAGATCCCTGCCGAGAGCGTTGGAAAAATCGAAAAGCTCCATCGTCAAAGCGAGCATAAACGCCAGCTTCCTCCTGTCTTAGAACTTCCGAAACTTGCTCAATTGTAGAAAAAGAGAGAGGCTGTAAAACATTGCGAATCGGTGTAGATATTGATGGAGTCACTTCCGACAGCTATACAGTATGGCTCGGAGAACTCAATCGATACTATGGTAAGAATATCGAGGTTTTAGAAGACTATCACTTGGAACTTGTTTATGATGTACCTTGGGATGACATGAATCAATTTTTCGTTGAGAACGTGGAAAGGCTTTTCATGCTTCCTCCACCGATGAAAGGCGCTAAACAGGGTATCGAAACACTCTTAGCCAAAGGGCATGAAGTGATCTATGTGACAGCACGTTCACCGGAAGAGAAAGATGTCACTCTTCGGTGGATGGATAAATATGAGATTCCGTACGAGAATATTATATTTGCTGGAATGAAAAACAAGGTTGACCTGGTTAAAGAGTGGCAGCTTGAGCTTTTTATTGAGGATTATGCGGGAAACGCTGAAGCCATTGCCAAATCAGGGATTCAAGTTTTGCTGCTGGATTCTACTTATAATCAAGGAGAACTTCCGACAGGGGTTACCCGTTGCCGAAATTGGATGCAAATTATTAAGCAAATTGAAAAGATGAAGTTATAAAAAGAGCCCCTCTCCCTTGTATAAAATTTACAAGGGATAGCGGCTTTCTTGATTTGGAGTATATTAAAAAGGTTCTTCTTTAGTAGAATTAGCTATGATTATTACCCTTTCTTTTATCTATAAGATGCTGCAGAGCAACGATAGGATGGTGAAAGATCATCCGAGGACCTGAATAACGCATCACTGAGATAATCTTATCCCGCCGCTCTTTTTTATAACAGTGAACTGAACAATCCCCGCAAACCGTTTTATTTTCTCCGAATTTACAGTGGTCAAGGCGTTGATGGGCATAATGGAGAAGCCCTTGACAATTGTCGCAAAGTTTCGCTTGGGGACAGTGCTTATGTTGACAATAGAGCTGAATCATCAGGGCTACAGTTTGTTTTTCACGTTCAATCCTGGAATGCTGCTTCATCTTAATTCCTCTGTATTGCAACTCGAGGTAAAAAGAGAGCCTTTGAGGCTCCCTTGACTTACAGTGATGGATTAACCTGCATTTTAAAAACCGTGATGCATATGATGATAACGATGATGCCAGAAAGGGCTCCAGAATATAGGCATAAACCATCTATGATGCCATCCATAATGCCAGCCGCGATGCCATCCCCACATTGAAATGACCTCCTCTATACCCATTGCCTATTATTTTGATCTAATAGTAAAATATGGTAATTAGAGGAAACTGTGCTTTTATCAACCGACGAGGCTTTGACCAACTTTGTAGATATCACCCGCTCCAAGGGTAAGAACTAAATCTTTTGGAGTTAGAGTATCGGCCAGGTAGTCATGAATTTCATCCAAAGAATTGATGAACCGGGCGTTAACTCCCTGACCTTGCATGAGTTCGGCAAGAGCAGAAGCAGAAATGGTATTCAGGTTTGTCTCCCGAGCAGAGGCGAAGATTTCAGCAACGACAACTTCATCAGCGACAGTAAATGCATGAGAGAACTCGTCAAGCAATTTTTCCGTACGGCTGAATGTATGAGGCTGAAAGATGGCCCGAATTCGGCGATCAGGGAAAGAAAGCCGTGCCCCTTCAAGTGTAGAACGGATTTCTGTCGGATGGTGAGCATAATCGTCGACGATTAAAGCTCCGCCGTTCATTCCAATATGTTCGAAACGGCGTTTTGTTCCGTTAAACTGACTTAAGCTGGCAAGAATTTGTTTGGCAGGGATACCAAGTTCCAAACATAAAGCAATGGCTGCTAAAGCATTTAAGATATTATGTTTACCTGCAACATGAAGGTTCAACTCACCGAGATACTTGCCAAAGGCAAAGATTTTCATAGAACTGCCTTCATCATGAAAATGAATTTCCTTAGCTTGAATATCCGCTTCCTCTGATAAGCCAAAGGTGGTTATTGGGGCTTGGCTTTGAATGAATTTGCGGTTTGGATCCTCAGCCCAAATAAACACTCGGCCTGCAGCAGGCACCTTTTGAGCAAGTTCAGCGAATGCGGAAATTACATCCTCTATATCCTTAAAGTAATCAGGATGATCGAATTCAATATTTGTAATAATTAAGTATTGCGGAGAATAATTAAGAAAGTGCCGACGGTATTCACAGGATTCAGCGAGGAAATATTCTCCTTTTCCGGAATAAGCATTACCGCCAATGCTGGGAACATCACTTCCGACTACGATGGTTGGATCAATCCCTGCTTGGAGGAGAGTAAGACCGGCCATAGCTGTTGTTGTAGTCTTACCATGGGTACCAGATACTGCAATACCTCTTTTTTTGGACATAAGTCGTCCTAAATATTGGGGATAAGTTAAAACGGGAATATTTAATTCACGGGCCCGAGCAATCTCGGGTTGATCCTCTCCGTAGGCGGCTGAGGCGACAACTAGGTTAGAATTTTCAACGTTGTGTGCATTAAAATCTAAGACAGGTATGTGGGCGCGTTCTAAAACCGCGTCGGTAAAAAAACGTTCAGAAACATCGGACCCTGTTATAATTGCATCTTCAACATGAGCACTCACTTGTGCTAAAGCACTCATACCTGTTCCTTTAACTCCAACAAAATGAATATGTAATGGCAATGCCCATCTTCCCTTCAAATTTGAATCTACATTTCATTATACCCAATATCAAACGAAAAGGTATCATTTTATCTTTGAAATTTTTGTACTTATGGATAAAAATTTGAGAAATTCTTATTTAACAATAAGAATTGGGTTAAATCATTTGAATAATAAATTAAACCATTAGTTATATACGAAAGAAAATTAGAATTTGAGGGGGTCCGTCATAAATATTTTTAACCCAAAACGAGAGACGAAGTTGAGCATGGCCCAACCCCGTCTCTCGTTTTGGGTAACGAAGTAGACTTCATTTGAATTCCTGCGTCCAGGAATTCAAATTACGCAATGTCAGGGTTTTGGGTGCGACTTATCATCCTGACTATGTCAAAATACCATTTATCATGTCGAACATCAAGAAGTAATTTTATGTTGCACAGGAAAATATACCCTGATAACGCGGTTTTTCTAGGTTATTTGCCGTTTTTGCGTATAAATTCAGTTTCACCATTTGGATCTTGTACTTTTTCCTTTTGGAGTTGGTGTTTTTTCAAAAGCTGATCAAGAATAAATGTTAAAGTTAAAGCAATGAGAAGAGTAGGGAGAGATGGATTGGGATAACGTTGCAAAAGAAAGTAGCCGGCAACGATGAAAACGAAAGCAAAAAAGCTCCAAATAATAACACGGTGTCGATCAATTTTCATAAAAAGTCTATCCTTCCTCTTATTAAATGGATAAAGGATTAAAGTTTCAGATGAATCTTATTGGATGGTAAATCTAATTCGCTAAACAGGGAGAAAATTCCTTTGGCACCCTCTTCTTTGTTTAAATATAATGCAGGGATAGAAGATTTGGAGGGGAATTTAATGCAGGTTTTTCCATATCGGCCGAATTACCGAGAGCTGTTCGTAGGGTTGGAGACTTTAGTTCCGCTGGCTAAAGGAGGTGCCGTACCCGCTATTAATTTTGATAATGCGGCAACGACGCCTCCGTTTAATAAAGTAATGAACGATATCAATCAATTTGCTCCTTTGTATTCATCTATTCATCGGGGAACAGGATATAAATCCGTTTTTTCCTCGCAAGTCTATGAACAGGCACGAAAGACGGTACTTCAATTTGTCGGAGGTTTATCTGAGCAAAATACAGTCATTTTTGTAAAAAATGCCACGGAGGCTATCAATAAGCTTTCTTATCGTCTTTGGAATCCGCAGAAAAAAGAAATTGTCCTTACAACATGGATGGAACATCATTCGAATTTACTTCCCTGGAGAGATAAATTCCAGGTTGATTATATAGAATTTGAGAGTCACGGAGGTCTCAATCTCGATGATTTGGAGCGCAAACTTCAGCGTTATAAAGGAGCTGTAAAGCTTGTGGCGGTTACCGGTGCTTCCAATGTAACAGGGATAATGAACCCGATTCATCAAATTGCTGAAATTGTCCACCGCTATAATGCCAAAATTTTAGTGGATGCCGCTCAACTTGCCCCTCACGCGCCTATTGATATGCGCCCCGATTATGCACCTGATCATATTGACTTTTTAGCCTTTTCAGCACATAAAATGTATGCTCCTTTTGGTATTGGCGTGCTAATCGGTCCAAAGACGATTTTTGAACAGGGAAGTCCAGAATATAAAGGCGGTGGAACGGTTAGGTTTGTTACAAAGGATCGGGTCATATGGGATGATCCCCCGCACAAAGAGGAGGCGGGAACTCCTAATGTTATAGGGGTTGTAGCACTTATTTCGGCCATAGAGGCATTAAGCAGTATAGGGATGAAAAAAGTACTTAAACAGGAGGAGCGTTTACTGCAATATGCTCAGAAGAAATTAGAAAAAATAGCAGGAATCGAGCTTTATACGCCTTTGTCTTTATCAAGAATTGGGGTTATTCCTTTCAATATTGTAGGGATGCGCCATGAAAAAGTCGCCGAGATTCTTTCATGGGAAGGCGGAATTGCAGTTAGAAATGGCTGCTTTTGCGCACAACCTTATGTTCAGAAGCTTTTGCGCATATCTGATCTGGATATGGAGAAATTTATTAATAATCCTCACTTACCCCGTCCGGGTCTGGTCAGAATGAGCTTTGGATTATATAATACACGTGAAGAAATTGATCAGACGACAGCACTTTTGCAGGAAATTGCGGAATTTGAGCGAAATAGGACGAAGTTTTTATCCGGTTTTGGAAAACAAGGGTATACGAGTAAAAGACTTTCGTATTATAATAATAATTAAAATTTGAATTTTTTTAACTTGGAAATATGGCACCCCAGTGTAAGAAAGGAAGACTTGGATGCATCAAATAGCTCAAGACTTGAATGATCAAATTCGCAGTGCTAACCCATATATTTATGAACTTTTGTCAGATCTCGGAAGAGAACTGTATTATCCGAAGGGAATTTTAACCCAGTCTGCAGAAGCAAAGCAAAAAGCATTTCGCTTTAATGCAACCATTGGTATTGCTACGGAGGCTGGACATCCGATGTATTTACCTGTAATTCATAATAAATTATCGGAATTTGAGCCAAGCGATTTATATGATTATGCACCACCTGCCGGAAAACAGGAACTCAGAGAACTGTGGAAAGAAAAAATGTTCAAGGAGAATCCCTCCTTGAGGGGTAAAGCAATAAGCCTGCCCATGGTTACAAATGCGTTGACCCATGGCTTGAGCATAGCTGCTGATTTATTTATCAATGCGGGCGACCCCTTAGTTTTACCGGATAAACTCTGGGGTAATTACAACCTGATCTTTGGAACGCGCCGCGGGGCCAATGTTGTAACATATCCTTTTTATTCAGAAGCAGGGGAGCTTAATATTTCCGGAATGAAAGAAGCTCTTCTTGCCCAAAAAGCTCATGGCAAAGCACTGCTGCTTCTAAATTTCCCGAATAACCCAACAGGATATACTCCTACACCTCAAGAGGCAGCCGCAATGGTTGAAGCGATTCGCGAGGTCGCTGAAGAAGGCTTGAATCTCGTAGTTGTGTCAGATGATGCCTATTTTGGGCTGTTCTTCGGGGATTCTATCAAGGAATCATTGTTTGGACGATTAGCCAATCTTCATCCCCGGGTTTTGCCGGTGAAAGTGGACGGAGCTACAAAAGAAGAATTTGTCTGGGGATTCCGGGTAGGTTTTATTACCTTCGCCTCGGAACATCCGGAGGTTTTAAGTGCTCTCGAGAGCAAGACGATGGGAATTATCCGGGGAACGATTTCCAATGTGGCCAGCCCATCACAAACATTTGTTATGGAGGCTTTAAAGTCTCCTGATTTCTGGACTCAAAAAAATGAGAAGGTTGAGATTATCAAAAGCCGGGCTCTTAAAGTTAAAGAGATCCTTAAGACCGAACGGTACCAAGAGGTTTGGAAGGAATACCCTTTTAATTCAGGCTACTTTATGTGCTTAGCCTTAAAACATGTTGAAGCGGAGGTACTGCGTACCCATCTTCTCGAAAAATATGGAGTTGGGGTCATTGCCCTCGGCCAATCAGATATTCGAATTGCTTTTTCCTGTGTTGAGGAAGATCAGCTTGAAGAACTCTTTGAGCTTATTTATCAAGGAGCAAAGGATCTAGAGAAAAAATAAATGCAAATGTATTATAACCTCGGCTTAGCCGGGGTTATTTTTATTGACATGCACATAGAGTTTTTGTCCGTTCATATAGTGGAGTATCTTGGTAATATAGGGAGGAATAACTGAAATGCACCACACTGTACGTCATGGAGATTCGTTGTACAAAATTGCCAGACACCATCGTACTCACGTTCATCACCTCCTTCGGTTGAATCCCCACATTCGTCATCGTCCGAACCTTCTTTATCCTGGAGAACGAGTCAGGGTCCGGTAAGAATAGTGTAGAATATTGAAAACAGCCTTCGGCACTGCTGAAGGCTTTATTATTTGGAGATTCATAAGAAATTCACAAGCTTTTCATAAGATGTTCAACATTGGAATTTATAATTGCAGCATAGTTAATAGATCTTGACTAAAAGTAAGCAATAATATTAAGGAGGTGTCCAGAATGATGTTTGTTTTTCTCATTTTACTTATTGTTGCTGCTTTATATTTTTATCAACATAACGGGTTAGAAGGATCTGGGGTTAGATCGAGTAGTTCTGATCATGCTTTGGAAATTCTTCGCCAGAGATATGCAAAAGGCGAGATCAGTGAGCAGGATTTTTTAAATGGCAAGCATATCCTTGAATCTCATTGATTCTAAATAACTCATCACGAGTGAAAGGAGTAATTTTATGAAAAAGGCAAAATGGATCTTTGGACTGACTCTAACGGGTATTTTGGCTGTTTCTGGAACTGCTTACGCTTTTAGTTCGGCATTGTCGCGCACAGCTGCCCCCATTCCCAATTATGGAATGGCTCAGAGTCAGGAAGGTATTTCTCAAACGGGATATGGCTATGGAATGATGGGCAGATATGCAGGTGCGAATCAAATACCAGGTTATGGCGGTTATGCCGGAGGCTGCGGCGGAGTAAATAATGCTGCAGGCTACGGTATGATGGGTGGAAGCTATAATGCGGCAAGCTTAGGGATAAACCTGACAAATGGCCAAGTGACCTCGGATGATCAGGCCATAGCTATTGCTAAAGCCTATGCTCAAGTACTTAATCAGGATTTCAGCATTGATGAAATCCACGAATATAGTGATTCCTATGAAGTTGAGCTTAAAGAAGCTAAAACGGAAAATAAAGCTTTCGAGTTCTTAATCTCTAAAAATGAAGGATATATTTTCGTGGAAATGGGCCCTAATGTAATGTGGAATAATAAATATGGTCACATGAACTGGGGCGGGACAGGCAGTCTTACAATTACTGCGGATCAGTCATCTAAGGCAGCCCAAGATTATGTAAATCAGCAAATGGGAAACGGGTATTCGGTTGAAGCACCAGAAGTGGCTCCTGGCTACTATGAATTCATGGTTTTAAAGGACGGCAAAGATTATGCCGAGTTGGATGTTAACGGATACACGGGTCAAGTCTGGTTTGAAAGTTGGCATGGGCCGATTATTAAGTCGATTGAAACAAAGTAGACGCTGAATACGGATGTATATAAACTTTATTTAAAACATAAACAGGAAGGCTTTGGATTACCATCGCCTTCCTGTTTTTTTTTTTGAGAAACACGAAAGATTTTGAGTAAAAAATGCAATAAGCGTGCCAATGTGAAAAAAATATACACGTGCTTTTCTGATTTAGAAGTGAAGAAAATATCGATATGTGCTGAGAATACAAGAAAATTAAAGGAAACGAGCGAATGGCACAGGAATTGCAACTCTTAATTACATTACAAAACCTTTTCAAGCAATAGGAAGGAGACGATTTTAATGAGTTCAGAGGACAAGTCAGGTAAAGGACTTTCGCGGAGGGATTTTTTTAAGGGATCTGCATTTGTTGCACTGGGAGCAGCCTCAGCAGGTCTGTTAGCAGGGTGTGGAACATCTCAGCAATCAGCAAAGAGCTCATCTGATACCACTGCAAAAAATAGCTGGGAGACTCCGCCTGCACCGATTGCAGATAAAGATATTAAGGAGACCGTTTCAGCAGATGTAGTGGTTATCGGCGCAGGTATGGCAGGAATGGTTGCAGCGCTTTCCGCTGCAGAAGCAGGCGCTAAAGTTGTGCTGATAGAAAAACGAGAGACGTATACTGCACGGGGTATGCATATAGCTGCTATCGGAACAAAAACTCAGCAAAAATATAATGTCAAGATCAATGCCAAACAAGGAATTCGAGATATTCTTAAATGGTCAGGCAACAAGGTGAAACAAGATTTGCATTGGGTATGGGCCAATAAGAGCGGCGAAGCTTTAGACTGGGTCGCTAAGATGACCGAGGCGGAGGGGGTCGAAACAACCCTTTGGGCAGCCGGTTATAAAGGACCCGATTATTATGAGTACCCTGGAGTTACTCATATGTTTATCGGACCTAGCGCGGCAAAATATGATAATAATCATGATGTGCTTGCAACTCTGGAAAAAAACGCGAAAAATAAGGGCGTTAATATTCAATATAAAGTTCAAGCAGCTCAGCTTGTAAAATCAGGCGACCGGGTTACTGCAGTAATTGGTAAAACAGATGCCGGATATATAAAATATGAAGGTAAAAAAGGGATTATCCTTTGCTGCGGAGATTATGCCGCCGATCAGGCTATGGTTGATAAATTCTGCCCAATTGCCAATAAAGTGGATGCTAAGGTCTATACCCCAGTAGGAGTAAATACGGGTGATGGACATAAAATGGGGTTATGGATTGGCGCGGCAATGCAGGAGGATGAACCTCATGCAGCCATGATCCATACTCAAGCCGGTGCTTGGAGTTATTGCTTCCTCAATATCAATAAAAATGGTGAACGCTATTCTAATGAAGATGCAACTCCACAAGCGGTTTGCAATGCTAAAATGGAGCAGCCCGACCGGATAGCATGGTCAGTTTATGATGATAAATTCTTAGATGAGCTTCCTAAGACGATTGAAATCGGCGGCGGTATGTTTTGGGACCAAGTCAATCGGACTTGGGGAAAACCATGGAGCAGAGAAGGGGAGGAAGCGCTGCTCAAACGGCATATTGATCAAGGACTGGTTGTTAAAGCCGATACACTGGATGAACTTGCTCAGAAAATGAAGGTGCCTGCCGATAAGTTAAAGGCAACAGTTGCAAGATATAATGATCTGGCTAAAAACGGCGAAGATGTTGATTTTGGAAAACGTAAAGAGTTGTTATTTTCGATTGACAAGCCTCCATTTTATGCGGGCAGCTTAAAAAGCGCTTTGTTAGTCATTGTCGGCGGGTTAAGAATTAACAGTAAAATGCAGGTTTTAGATAAATCGAACAATGTTATTGCTGGGCTTTATGCAGCTGGGAACACAGCTGGAGATTTTTTCGGTCAAGACTATCCTACTCTTTTTCCTGGGCATAGTCATGGACGAGCGATTACGTTTGGTCGCTTAGCCGGTCAAAATGCTGCTGCAGATAAGGCTTGAGTTTAAACTTAAACCAATTTTAGAGTGAATTATACAAAGAAGATGGCTCTTGTAACAGGGCCATCTTCTTTAAATTTCGGCAGTATGTTCACAAGAAATTCATAATTAATTCATAAGATATTCCCATTTCATGTTTAGTATTAGAATAACAAATTGTTCCAAAACATTTGAGGAGTCTTAAAATGGGAAAAGAACAAAATAGTAAGCGTGACAAGTTTACACAATCTCAGAAAAAGACGAATAAATCTTTTTTGGTAATCGCCGGAGTTGCTGTTATCTTTTTAGCCGTCGGTGGTTTTTATCTCTTGGGAAATAAAAGCTCTGAGATGGATGCCAAAGCAACATCCGCCCTAGGGCAAAAGGTTACTTACAGTCCCAATGAAAACCTTCAACAGACCAAGGTTTCAGGTAAGATTGAAGATGGGAAAGTTACAGTGACTTCATTGAGCGACTTAAAGGAAAAAAAGTTTATCTGGACGGAATATAAAGCAAATGGAAAAAGAGTACCCCTGACAGCTGTAGCTGAGCCGAGCGGGAAGGTCGTGGTTGCGGTCAGCGTCTGTGAGCCGTGTAATGGAGAGACCTTCCACATCAGCGGGAATAAGATCGTCTGCAATGTATGCGGGACGACTTGGGATCTTGAAAGCTTTAAGGGCTTAAGTGGAGGCTGTCAGCAGTATCCGCCGGAAATCTTGCCCTACACGCAAAATGGCGACAATTTAGAAGTAGATCAGGCAAAACTTGATGCATGGAAACCGAGAGTATAGTGATGAGTTTAATCAAAATCGAAAATGTATCAAAGATGTATTTTGGAGGCGAAGGATCTGAAGGGGCGGTTGAAGTTTTAAAGAACATCAATTTGCAAATTGAGAAAGGTGAATTTTTAGCTCTGCTCGGTCCATCGGGTTCAGGAAAAAGCACCCTTTTGAGTGTCCTTGGAGCGCTTAACCCACCGACTTCAGGGCAAGTCATAATTGACGGGATTCCGATTTATGAGCTGGACCGTGAACGGAGAGCGGATTTCAGGCATGAATATATTGGCTTTGTATTTCAGCAATATCAACTTATCCCGTATCTTACCGCTTTAGAAAATGTCATGCTGCCATTGGCAATCACCAAACGCTCAGATAAAGAACAGCGGAAAATGGCTCAGAGGGTATTGGAAAAAGTGGGCCTCGGCAAAAAGGCTTCGCGTCTGCCTAACCAGTTATCGGGTGGAGAACAAAACAGGGTCGCAATTGCAAGAGCTATTGTCAACGAGCCTGAAATTATCTTTGCAGATGAGCCGACGGGTAGTCTGGACAGCAAGACCGCGAACGAAATTCTGGATTTGTTTAGGGCTTTGAATCAAGAGGGGTTAACAATAATCATGGTTACCCATAATGAAGAAAATCTGGCTTGGGTATCCCGTTCAGTGTCCATTCGTGACGGACAGCTCCTCGCCACATCTAAGGCTGAAGGAGGACGAGATGAGGTTAACGCATATTAGTATTCAAAACCTCCGAAGGCGTAAATCCCGAACACTCTTAATGATGCTGAGCATTATCATAGGAATTGCATCCAGCATTTTTCTTTTAACAACGACTAAGTCTATGGAAAAAGATGTTGCGGATAAGCTTGATCAGTACGGTTCTAACCTATTGATTCTTCCGGATTCGGGTGAGGCTCTGACTTTTGGCGGAATCACGGTTGGGGTTAAGGGCAAAGCAGAAGAAATGAATATGTCTGTTATTGACCAAATGCAAACGATTAAAAACAAGGAAAATTTAGCGGTAATATCGCCGAAACTATTAGCAGATGCTGAAATTAACGGCAAGAAGGTTGTACTTGTCGGGGTTGATTTTACCAAGGAAATTCGCTTAAAGAAGTGGTGGAAAATCGAAGGCTTAAACTTCGGACAATTTCCGGAGAAGAATGAAATCATCGTGGGCAGTGATGCGGCTCGGATATTAGGAATCCAGCGTGATCAGCACGTTGATGTTAAGGGGCAATCGTTTCTGATCAGAGGGATCATCCAGCCCACAGGGTCTATCGAAAATGATCAAGCTATTTTCATCGATCTAAAAATGCTGCAGGGATTAGAAAATAAGCCGAATGCCATTAGTATGGTGGAAGCGGCAGCTTTTTGCTATACTTGTCCGATTGATGAAATGACAAAACAATTAAAGGAAAAGCTTCCCGGGGCAAAAGTTACAGCGTTGCGGTCAACGTTAGAGTCAAGAGATCAAACAGTTAAGAGATTCAGCTTATTTTCAGTTACAATTTCAATTATTTTATTGCTGACGAGTGCTTTAGTTATTGCGATTTCTATGATTTCCTCTGTTCGTGAAAGGACACCGGATATTGGCGTTTTAAGGGCAATTGGTTTTAGAAAAAGTCATATTCTTGCTATGATTTTCTTCGAAGCGGCTTTAGTCAGTTTAACAGGAGGACTCATTGGTTATGGTCTAGGCATGGGCTTAGGTGTGTCTTATGGTCCTGAAATTGCGAAAATGGCGATTCATATTCCCTGGCAGCCCATCATGGGAATGTATTCAATCCTAGCCGCATTATTAGTAAGCGTCCTGGCGAGTGCTTATCCCGCCTGGAAAGCAATCAGACTAGATCCGATTGAGGCACTTCGGTATTTTTAATCGAATTAAAGGAGTTAGCCCATTAGGGGTTTCGGAGGAATTTTATGACACTAAATCAAATTGCCATACAAAACTTACGGCGCCGCAAAGGGAAAACGCTTTTTCTTTTATTAACCTTTATGTTAGTTGTGGGAACGATTACGACCTTAAACCTCCTTTCTGATAACATGAAAAAGGATCTGCAAAAAAGCCTCGGCCAGTATGGAACAAATTTGATCATCACACCGAAGTCTGAACATCTCGCGTTAAGCTACGGAGGATTAGCTGTTTCTGGGGTTGACTATGATGTTAAAAACCTTATGCCGGAGAGTATAGACAAGCTTCAGCATGTGATTTTACTCGGTGACAGCATTGCTCCTAAGGTTATCGGCAGCGCTGAGGGAGATGAACAAACCTATTTGATTGTCGGTGTCGATTTTGCCGAGGAACTTCAAATGAAGCCCTGGTGGAAAATTAAAGGTCAAGTACCTAAGAATCAGGAAGTCATCCTCGGAGCTTCAATCGCGGCCCAAAAAAGCCTGAAGATCGGAGATGCCATAAAGATAAACAACCAAAATTTGAAAATCTCAGGGATAATGCAAGAGACGGGTGGGTCTGAAGATAATGTCGTCTTTACTCCTTTTCAAGAGGCAAGGGATTTGACCGGCATTAAAGACGAGTGGTCAATGATAGAATTAAATGTCGCTGAACCTCAAAAGCTTTTGCCCTTAATGGTGAAGGAACTGCCTGAAGCCAATATTGCTCAGGTTTCGCAGCTGGTCCAAAGTACCCAAGAAAATGTAGACCGCTTTGATGAGTTTTCAAAATCCATCTCTATTGTTTTAGTGATTATCGGAGCTTTTGTTATTATTTCTGCCCTAGCGGGAAATGTAAATGATCGCGTAAGAGAGCTAGGAGTTTTTCGTGCGATTGGGTTTCGTCAGTCGCATGTTTTAAGCCTTTTAGGGCGTGAGGTCTTGATCGTGAGTTTAAGCGGAAGTTTGCTGGGTTATCTTTTGGGAAGCCTTTTGCCCTTTGTTTTAGGTTCTATCCTCTTTCAAAAAGCGATGCCTTTACAGTTGAATGCATCTTTTGGAGTTCTGTGTATTTTAGGAGCAATGCTTATTGGATTCCTGGCAATGATTTATCCTGCATGGCGGGCAACAAAGCTTAATCCTCAGGAGGCTTTACACTATATGTAGCTGCTTTAGGGAAAAGAATAGGATAAATTCAAGCGTCCTCCTTTACTTTGACAGTAAAAGGAGGACGCTTCTTTTATGCTCATTTTGGATTTAGAGGAGTTATTTTTGCTCTTTTTCCAGGGGAAGGCTTACGGTAAATGTTGTTCCTTTGCCAACGGTACTTTTGACGTCAATTGTTCCGTTATGAAGGAGGAGAATTTGTTTAACCAGGGCAAGCCCTATTCCGGTGCCGCCAGTCTCTCTGGCTCTTGATTTTTCGGCTCGATAAAAGCGCTCAAAGATAAAAGAAAGGTCATCTTCCGGAATGCCGATACCCGTATCCTCAATGCTTATTTCAGCAAACTTATTATGGTATAAAAGCTCTACCTTAATTGAACCTTCTTTTTCTGTGTATTTATAAGCGTTGTGAATGAGGTTATAGAATAAGCGCGTAAGAAGCCGTTCATCGGCTAAAAGCATCACCGATTCCGGGGGCAATTTTGTCGTCAGTTCAATCTTTTTTTCCTGAATCAGCGGGGAAAGATTGTGTATAACTTTTTCAATAATGGACAACAGATTCACGGGCTGAAGCTGAGGGTGAAGTTTTCCGATTTCGGCAATATTTAAATCTTTAAGATCACTCGACAGGGAAACAAGACGATCAATCTCTTCACTTAGAGCAGATAGATTTTCCTCGTTAGGTGGGAGGACTCCGTCTTGAAAAGCCTCGATATAACTTTGGAGCGAGGTTAATGGGGTTCGCAGTTCATGGACGATGTCGACCGTAAATTGCCTGCGCAGGTTTTCTTGCGATTTTAAATCATCGGCCATGGAATTAAACGCATTGGCAAGCTCTCCCACCTCGTCATGACTTGAAATGAGTACTTTTTCATCTAAGTGACCCAAGCCAACTCTTTTCACAGCATAGGTAAGATGCCGCAGAGGCTTAACTAACCGATTGCTTGTCCAGAGACTTAGAAGCAGGCCGATAATCAGAGCCACCAACCCTGCCAAAAGCAAAGAGCGATATACGGCGGTGACAAAGGATATATCATCAGGATTAAGAAGCCGGGCATTTGAAGGATAACGGACTTCGGCTTTAGCAATGGTATTGCCTTGCGGCCCCTTTATGGTTAAAGTTTGAGTTTTCCACTCATCTATGGAATAATTCATCCCCATTCCCATCATGCTCTTTTGCATCATTTCAGCCATGGGGTTATTTAAAATTGTAATGATTTTATCTTCAGGGGTTTTAAGGGTGATTTGGGTTCCCATCGGGAGATAATGGCTCATTTCCTCAAGGCTCACCTGATCCCAATGATTCCCGTTATTCGTATAAATGCTGCTTAAGCGTTCAGGTAATTGCGAAATCGAAGATTCCGTTGTCTTTGTCACGTAAGTTGTAAACTGACGCTTAAAAACCAAATTTACGGAGAGCATGCTTAGAGCTAGAGTGACAAGGATGACGGCAAACGTGGATAAAAATAATTTCCGACGCATATTATTCCTCCGTATTGGAATTGAATTTATAGCCTACACCGTATATCGTAATGAGTATTTTGGGCTTATCCGGTATACTTTCGATTTTCTGACGTAACTTTTTAATATGGGCATCAATAACCCGATCATCACCTTCGTAATCATGACCCTGGAGGATTTCAATAAGCTGGCTGCGGCTATATACTCTTCCGGGATATTGAGCGAGTGCGCCTAAAAGTTTAAATTCCGTGGGCGTAAGCTGAACGATCTGGTCATCAAGATGAACCTCGTGTTTAATGTTATCAATCGTTAAACCGTTATCGTATGTGATAACATCGGCTAACGGAAGATTTTCTGAGCCTGCTCGGCGTAACACAGTTCGAACGCGGGCTATAACCTCTCTCGGACTAAACGGCTTCGTAATATAATCATCGGCACCAAGGGCTAACCCCTCAATTTTATGGTCTTCATCATCCTTGGCTGTCAGCATGATTATTGGAGTTGGTGAGATTTTGCGAATTTCTTTGCAGATTTCTTCGCCGGAAAGACCAGGAAGCATTAAATCAAGAAGGACAAGATCAAATTTATTTTCTTTAAACATCGTTAAGGCAGCCAGTCCGTTTGTCGCAGTTGAAACACTGTATCCCTCTTGCTGGAGATAGGCCTTGAGCACAGTAAGGATGTTTTTTTCATCATCGACTAAAAGAATACGCATAGTACAAACTCCTTATTACATTACTTTGAAGCAACTCTTTAACTTAATTATACCTTATTTTTACTTTTGGGCATACATACGTTGGGGATAGAGGTGTCTATAAATGAATAATTATATGTCTCAAAAAATCAACATAATTAATAAAATTCACAAGGCTTTACAGACAAGGGGAAATCGTTTTTGCGAGCAAAATTACTTAAAATTGGTGTCTCAAATATGAGACATCCTATAAAAATTACTATTTTTGAATGAAAATAAATTTTAACTAATAATTGCCCGAAGTAGGCCGTTTCATTGACATTTAATTCGAACTATAGATAATATTCTGAATATTGGCATGATTATTGCAATAGAATCTTATATCTTTCAGGTGGATCGAGGTGGAAAAGGAATAAATCAAGAGAAAATCGGTTTTAACCGAACGATAAGGAGAGGAGAGGTAGAATTTCATGGAAATCACCAAAGTTGGAGTGCTGGGTGCTGGAACGATGGGAGCTGGAATAGCCCAATCCGCAGCTCAAAGCGGTTTTCAGGTTGTCTTGATTGATGTCAATCAGGAATTTGTTGATCGTGGACTTGAGCGAATCAGTAAAGCGCTTCAAAAACTCGTAGAAAAGGCAAAACTCACTTTTGAAGAAAAAGAAAATATTCTAGCCCGGGTTGAAGGAATGGTGGGTCTAGAGAACTTTAAGAAAGTTGATATTGTCATTGAAGCCATTGTAGAAAACATGGAGCTTAAGAAAAAGGTATATCGAGAGCTTGACCAGATTTGTCCTGAAAAGACTATTCTCGCCAGTAACACATCTTCTCTCTCAATTACGGAGATAGGGGCTGCCACACAACATCCGGGACGGGTAATTGGTATGCATTTTTTTAATCCCGTACCTGTTATGAAGCTGGTAGAGGTTATTCCTGGTGTTGATACCGATGAAAACATTGTGGGCGTAGTCATGGAATTGGCACGGCAACTCAATAAGGTACCTATCAATGCGAAGGAATATCCGGGATTCATTGTGAATCGGATTCTTGTTCCGATGATCAATGAAGCTGTTCAAGCCTATCAAGAGGGTGTCGGTTCTGCTGAGGATATCGATACGGCAATGAAGCTGGGCGCTAATTTTCCGATGGGGCCACTCGCTTTAGCCGATTTGGTAGGGGTTGACATTGTCTTAGCCGTGATGGAGGTTCTATACCAAGAGTTCAATGACTCTAAATATCGACCCGCTCTTTTGCTTAAGAAAATGGTTAGGGCTGGGCATTTGGGTGTAAAGACCGGTAAAGGATTTTATGATTATAGAAAGGAGAGGTAATTATTGCAGGAAGTTGTCATTGTAGGTGCCCAGCGTACACCGATTGGAGATTACTTGGGTGCTTTAAAAGAGGTTTCTACGATAGAGCTTGGAGTAACCGCTTTACAAGCGGCGCTTAAGAAAGCGAACATAGATGCTTCTCAAATTGAAGAAGTAGTAGCGGGGAACGTTTTTCAGGCAGGTTTAAAAGGTAACCCTGCACGTCAGGCTGCGCTTAATGCAGGGTGTTCACTGGAAACGGTTGCAGTAACGGTTAATCAATTATGCCCCTCATCTATGCGGGCAACGGAAATTCTAAGCCAAGAGATTGCACTGGGTAAGGTTGATATTGGTGCTGTTGTAGGTATGGAAAGTATGTCCAATATACCGTATCTGATTCCGAAAGCACGGAGCGGCTATCGCATGGGAAATGATCAAATTATCGATGCTATGCTGCATGATGGTTTGTTTGATGCATTTTATAACTATCATATGGGAATGACGGCAGAAAATCTTGCGGATCAATATGAGATTTCCCGGGAAGAACAGGATCAGCTGGCATTATTGAGCCATCAAAGGGCTATTGCGGCGATTCAAGAAGGAAAATTCAAAGAAGAAATTGTGCCTGTTGAAATCAAGACCAAAAAGGGAACGACTGTTGTTGACACGGATGAACATCCGAATGATCAGACGAGCCTTGAAGCTCTGGCCAAGCTCAAGCCAGCGTTTAAAAAAGATGGAACCGTGACGGCAGGCAACGCGTCCGGATTAAATGACGGAGGTTCGGCATTAATATTGATGTCCGCTGAAAAGGCAGCTGAGCTGGGGATTAAGCCCTTAGCAAAAATTCTTTCTACAGCTTCGGCAGCGGTGGATCCTCAAATTATGGGTATCGGTGTTGTACCGGCCGTAAAGAGGGCTTTAAAGTTTGCCAAATTAAGTTTGAATGATATTGATTATTGGGAGCTGAATGAAGCCTTTGCAGCCCAATTTTTAGCGGTAAATCGTGAATTTAAACTGGATATGGAGATCGTGAATGCCAATGGATCAGGAATTTCCCTGGGGCATCCTGTTGGAAATAGCGGTGCTCGTTTAATTGTTTCTCTATTGCATGAAATGCGGCGCCGCGGAGTTCGCTACGGCTGTGCATCTCTTTGTGCCGGTGGTGGACCTGCCGTTGCTGCAGTTGTTGAGTTGCTTTAATTTTTTGGGGTTTAAATAGGAGTTAGAAAGAGGAGGAATAAAAATGGATTTCAAGTATACCGAAGAACAAGAAGCTATGCGCGCAGTCGCCCGTAAGTTTGCAGAGAAAGAAATTGCTCCGGTTGCCGGACAATATGACGAAAAAGATGAATTCCCGACAGAGATTATTCGTAAGCTTCATGAAGTCGGACTATTAACGATCGGTGTCCCGGAAGAATACGGCGGCCCGGGACTGGATCCAATTACCCAAGCTTTGATTGCTGAGGAAATTTCGTTTGGAGATGGCGGTACGGGTACAACCGTTGTCGCCAGCAATTTGCTGGCTGCCAATCCGGTTTTTGTCGGTGGAAATGATGATCAAAAGCGACGCTTCTATAGCGTTTTAAATGAAGGAAAGCTGGCAGCCTTTTGTCTAACTGAACCCGGTGCAGGTTCGGATGCTGTAAGTATGTCCACGACAGCACGTCGTGAGGGCGACTATTATATTCTGAACGGGACAAAGCAATTTATTTCCAACGGCGGAGTTGCGGATATTTTCACTGTTTTTGCTACAACCGATAGATCCTTGCGTCATAAAGGGATTATCGCGTTCATGGTTGATACCCATACTCCTGGGGTTACTATTGGCAAGAAAGAAAATAAGTTAGGGATTCGGACCTCCGATACCCGTCAGATTATTTTTGAGGATGTAAAAGTTCCTGTTGCTAATCGTTTGGGTGAAGAGGGTGAAGGGTGGACCATTTGTATGAAATCCCTGGATATTTCCCGGCCCTATATTGCAGCAATGGCTGTTGGAATTGCCCAAGCAGCCTATGAAGCTGCCGTAAAATATGCAAAAGAACGTATTGCTTTTGGGAAACCCATTGCTACGTTCCAGGCCATTCAATTTATGCTGGCAGATATGGCTATGGGTATTGAAGCGTCTCGGCTGTTTGTTCATAAGGCATGCTTCTTAAGAGAGCAGGGGCTACCGTTTACCCAAATGGCGTCTTTTGCTAAAGCCTTTGCTGGGGATACGGCAATGAAAGTCACTCTGGATGCCGTTCAAATTTTAGGCGGGTATGGCTATGTAAAAGAGTATCCGGTAGAAAAATTTATGCGGGATGCAAAGATCATGCAGATTTATGAAGGAACAAATCAAATTCAGCGAGTCGTCATTGCAAACAATATTTTACGGTAAGGTTTCCATTTCATAAGGGTTTATAGAGGGAATGAGTGCTGAGGAGGGATTTTATGCGTTTCAATGAGGAATATCAAAAGAAATTGGTAACCCCTGAGGAAGCTGTTCGTGTCGTTAAGTCCGGAGATTGGGTTGATTATGCGTCATTTTCCGGACAGGTCATCGAATTGGATAAAGCTTTAGCTGCCCGCGCGGAGGAGCTTTTCGATGTGAAGATTCGTGCAGTTACCGCGTTACGAACCCCTGAAGTCGTTAAAGCTGATCCTGAGGCAAAACATTTTGTCTATAATAACTGGCATTTCAGCGGCCTTGACCGAAAACTTCACGACAAAGGGCTCTGCTGGCATATTCCCTTGCTCTATCATGAACTTCCAGGCTATTATCGGCGTTTTCTTGATATTGATGTATTAATGATTCCTGTTTCTTCGATGGATGAACACGGATTTTTTAACTTTGGCCCTCAGGCTTCACATGCTAAGGCGATGTGTGAAAAAGCAAAGGTTATTATTCTTGAGGTTAATCCCAATATCCCGCGTTGCTTGGGAGGAAGAGAAGAGGGCATTCATCTTTCAGAAGTGAACTACATTGTTGAAGCGAACTGGCCTTTACCTCAGGTTCCGGCAGGCATTCCAACGGAAATCGAGAAGAAGATAGCCTCTTATATTATGTCGGAACTCGAAGATGGGAGCTGCATTCAGCTCGGTATTGGGGGCATGCCGAATGCTGTAGGTCAGATGATTGCTCAATCCGATCTTAAGGACCTGGGGATTCACAGCGAAATGTTTACCGAATCAATGGTAGAAATGGTGGAAGCAGGACGTGTAACTGGAGCCAGGAAAACAATTGATCGGTATAAAATCGGCTATACTTTTTCCTTCGGCACTCAAAAAACCTATGACTTTTTAAACAATAACCCGATGTGTGTGATTTATCCGGTGGATTATGTAAATGACCCGTTTATCATTGCCCAAAATGATAAAGTTGTTTCGATTAATAACTGTATTGAGGTTGATTTAACTGGGCAAGTTTGCTCAGAATCTTCGGGAACGCGTCATATCAGCGGTACAGGCGGACAGTTTGATTTCGCCTATGGCGCCTACCGCTCTAAAGGCGGAAAATCCTTTATTGCCATGGAATCAACCTTTAAAAAAGGTGAAGAACTGCGATCGAGGATTAAACCGATCCTAACTCCAGGTGCTGTTGTAACAACCCATCGATCTGTGGTGTATTATCTCGTGACTGAGTATGGAATTGCAAATTTAAAAGGAAAATCGACATGGGAACGGGCAGAAGCCTTAATTTCAATCGCTCACCCGGACTTCCGTGAAGACTTGATCAAAGAAGCGGAGGAGCTCGGGGTTTGGCGCCAAAGCAATAGATTTTAAACCATCAAACTTATAGATAAGAGCGTTGCCAAAGGATAACTTTGGCAACGCTCTTATAAATTCTAATTTATTTTAAATTGTGGTTGGACAGTATTTTTTGCTCCTTATTCTATGGTAATATTTTTAGTTTATTAAATGTAAGAATTTATAGACTTTTCACGCTGATTTATGTAAGATTATGTTAATATATTAAAAAATTAAGGAGAAAAAGATGCATATTCAATCAGCAGTGGATATTGCCCCGCAATTACAACATTGGTATGATCAAGATATTTCGGTTTATGTTTTTAATACCGAAAAAGTCCTTGCAGCAGTTAATCATCCTAAGATCAATTTAGGTGTTAATAGTGGTGATTCTTTTGAAAACTTAAAATCAACGATTTCTTATCGAGTCTTATTAGCAAAGCAGCGTCTGGTTGAAAAGGTGGATTTGTCACACTCTTCGTTTGGTATTCCCTATGTCGCTCTCTCTAATCCTATTTTTGAGGATGACCAAATTGTAGGCGTAATGACCGTTGTCGTTTCAACGGAATCCTATGATGCCTTGCTTTCGGCAGGTGAGGAAATTTTAGCGGCTGTTGAGCAGATTTCAGCGTCTGCCGAAAACTTAGCTGACGCAAGTGAAGAACTTGCAGTAAATGCACAGAATATGAGTGATGAAACAGAGCAGGTTCGAGTACAGATTACGCATGTTGCTAAGATAACGGATCAGATTAAGTCAATAGCAGCACAAAGCAATATTCTCGGTATCAATTCATCAATTGAAGCAGCCCGTGCTGGAGAAGCAGGCAGGGGATTTGCAGTTGTTGCAGGGGAAATTCGAAAGCTTGCCGATACGAGTAAATCCTCAGCGGTAAGTATCGAAGATGATGTTGCCGAAGTGCAGAACTCAGTAAAGGTCTTAATTGACTCGATTACGGCTTTGGCTGCTGTAAGTGAAGAACAAGCGACAGGGGTCAGTGAGCTTAAAAAAGCTCTAGAACAAATCAGCGGTTTAGCCGAGGCACTAGTTAGAACGGGAAAAAGAGCATAAGGAACTATGGAAGTGTCGTTACAACGAACATTAGCCCTGTTTTATAAGGAATTAAGATTTAGTTTACGTGAATATAGTAGAAATTTTACAATGATATAGTATTATTTTCTTAAAGTGAACCGTTTCCAGTTATCATTAAAAAACAAATATTTTAGCTCGAAAGGAAGGGTATTTGTGACAGAAAAGGAAGAGCAGATTGCCAAAGTTATCTGGAAATTATCGGGTTCTAAGTTTTCAGAAGTTTATGGAATAAAGTACGATCAACATGCTTTATGTCATGATGACTCTCTAAAATGGGCCGCGATCTTACGGGAAAAGAAAACGGATAAGCGAGTTTCCTAAATCTTAATTAGGGCTCGCTTTTCTGTTAATAGAGTGCTTAAAGTCTCAGTTTATTGACGAACAGATGAAGCGATTTGTGAGGTGTAAAATTTGAAAAAAGTTTTTGTGCTTGATACGAGTGTTTTGCTTCATGACCCAAAAGCTATCTTTCAGTTTGAAGATAATGAAATTGTCATCCCTTATGCAGTACTCGAAGAATTGGAAAACAAAAAGAGATCTCTTGATGATGTTGGCCGATCGGCGCGTCAGGCGATACGTTTTTTAGATCAACTTCGTGAAAGGGGTCAACTTTCTCAAGGGGTGTGTTTGCCGAATGAGGGAATGTTAAGGATAGAACTTAATCATTGTTCGGGAGACCCATTACCGTTATTATCGGATATCAAGCTGGCTGATAATCGAATCCTGGCGGTTACGCTCAATTTAGCCCGTGAAGATGAGCGCCCCGTTATTCTTGTGACGAAAGATATTGCGATGCGTGTAAAAGCAGATGCTTTATCCGTCATGACCCAAGATTATTATAATGATAAGGTAAATCTTGTACCCTTGAACGATGAAGTTGTTGTTATGGAATTGAAAGATGTTGAAGTCGATGAATTGTATCAGAAAGGTCAGATTCCTTTAAAGGAAACAATATTACCTAACAGCTGTGTAAGGGGAAGATTAACCGACAATAGTGAAATCCCTCTTATTTCTACTTCTGACGGAACAAAATTGATCAACCTGCATAATCGCAATAAAAACTATTGGGGTATTGTTCCTAAAAATATAGAGCAGACCTGGGCGTTCGGAATACTGAGTAATCCTGAAATTAAACTCGTTAATTTAATGGGTCCCGCGGGTACAGGCAAAACCTTGATCGCTTTAGCCAGCGCACTCGAACAAACGATTCAACAAGAACTTTATTCGCGTATTCTTTGTGCTCGTCCTGTCATTCCCTTCGGCAAAGATATTGGTTTTCTCCCCGGGGAGAAAGAGGATAAAATTCGTCCTTACATGCAGCCCATTTATGATAACCTAGAATTTTTATTACGGCCCAAACAGGACAAGCTGCGTGATAAAGATAGTGAATCCATTTTAGAGAGTGCAGTAGATTTGCTCAAAAAAAAGAGGCAGCTTGAAATTGAAGTTCTCACATATATTCGTGGAAGAAGTATTGCCAATCAATTTATAATTATTGATGAGGCTCAGAATCTTACTGCTCACGAGATAAAAACGATTATTACTCGTGCCGGGGAGGGTACGAAAATTGTTCTTTGCGGAGATCCCGACCAAATCGATCATCCTTATTTGGATAAAGAAAGCAACGGTTTGGCTTATGTGGCAACTCGGCTTAAAGGGCAGTCTTTTTACGGCCAAGTAGGGCTAGTAAAAGGGGAACGCAGCGAACTGGCAGCACGAACTGCCGAATTATTATAGGGGGTATCCTGTTGGCGTACTGTAAAGTTAGTGGAAAGAAGATTTATTATGATCAGAGTATCACAGCAAACCCTAATGATAGCGTTATCCTATTGATTCATGGGGCAGGAGGGACAAGTGAAGTTTGGCTGAACCAGCTTTCTCAGATTAAGGACTATCCATTATTGGCTCTGGATCTCCCCGGACATGGGAATTCAGAAGGATATCCTGCTAATACGATTGCGGAATATAGTCAATTTATAGATGAATTTGTTCGCACCTTGGAATTGAAATCCGTGATTCTGGCAGGGCATTCAATGGGCGGCGGAGTTGTTTTAGAGTGTGTTTTAGCTAATCCTGAATGGCTTAAAGGAATAATATTAGTGGATACAGGGTCACGTCTTCGCGTGAAAAAAGAAATGCTTGAGCAACTGGCCAAAAGAATTCTCCCTTTCGATATTATTCCCTATCTTTATTGCCAGAATTGTTCCCCAGAAGTTCTCGACAAGGCCAAAGAGAATATGAAGAGTATCATACCTCAGGTGTATTTTGCTGATTTTCAAGCATGCGATGCTTTTGATCGGAGCAAAGAGATACAAAACATAAATTTAGAAGCATATATTCTTTGCGGAGAGGAAGATCGTATGACTCCTCTTAAATATTCACAAGCTCTTCATGAGGCTCTGCCTAAGTCTGAGCTTAAAATTATTCCCCAAGCAGGGCATATGAGTATGCAGGAAAACCCTGCAGAGGTTAATAAGGTAATTGTAGAATTCCTTAAACGTTTTTAAAAACTAAATAAACAGATTATAGATAAAGAATGCTCACCCCACGAGTATAGGTTTTAACTTACCTGTTTACTCTGAGGTGAGCATTGATTGAAACAAATTTCAAAATTGCAGCTGCTCATTATTTTCGAGGAGTCGGGTTTTTACAGTGATCGCAAAACGGCAAATTGGTGGATTTACCATAGGGGCATAGCGCAAACTTTTCATTTTCTTTACCATGGGGGCCAACAAAAGGCTTATCCAAGATAGTGTAAGTAAAAGGCTTGCCATTATTGAATTTTTCCATTTAAAATCGCTTCCTTTCAAAGATGTTTTTCCTGACTTCATTATATGTGATAATGGGATTTTTCACAATATACTATGAGAAAAAAAGTACAAATTTTAAAAAATTTTTTAGAGCTTGTAAAAAATCTAAAGGAGCTAGATATAACATCTAACTCCTTAGAAATCCATTTTTTAATGGTAAGGTTTCAATCTTCTTTATCCCAAAGATGTGTTTCACACCATCCTTCTCCTTTTTTATAGGACATGAAGCAAAATGCACTATTACTTGAACAATGAATACCACAAGTTCGACAACACATGGGACAATCTCGATTTCGTTTGATTTTACTTTTACATGCTCCTGTATCGTAAAAGCCACATACAATTTTCCAAATCACTACTAAAAAAAAAGCCTCTTTTCCGTTTTTAAACCACATAATACGACTTTATCAGACAATAGTCAATAAAAAAATTGCTCTATAAAGTTGTGTATCTCATTCGTATCTCATTAAAATATAGCTTTTAAATTTATAAACTCTATAATTACGCATTAAATTTCGTGCGTTCAAGATAATGGGTAAGCCTTTCTTCATTTAATCCTTCTGAACAATAGTCACGAAGAATACCTAAGATCCAGTTTTTAGCTTCTTCCCGGTTCTGACTTTTCCCATGATTTTAGCGAATTTAGGATGACGACCTAAGCGCCCTCCTAAACTAAGCAGCCAACCTGATTCTTTCGGAATAATTTTTTCAGTCGGACAACTGCGAATACACATTCCACAGGATACACAAAGAAGAGGATCAATTACTATTCCCTCATCATGCCAGGTAATTGCCTTTTCTGAACAGGCGGCGATACACGTTTGGCATCCTGAACAGGAATTCTCAGAAAGTTGAGGAGTAATAAAACCGGTAACTCCGATATCCTTAATTTGTGGCTGAGAACATCCATTGGGGCATCCTGCCAAAGCTATTTTAGGAATATGGTGAAAAAGATACGGTCGAAAACGTTCTTTAAATATCGTACTAAGGTTAAGTTCCTGAAGTCCTATCTCAAGCTCTTGGTAATACTCGGACCAATCCATCGCAGCTAAAGAACAATTTTGACGGCAATGCTCTAATAAATAGTTAGGTAATTTACCCATCGTGACCTCCGTTTGTTTATGCTTAAGGTAATAAAATTTTAACAAGTGATTAAGGGATTAAACTGTGTTTCAAGTCACATATTGTTAAAAAATTTTATAATTAATAATCGCTTCTATATGCAATGTGATTGGGGTCACGTTTTTATGCTTTTTTAAAGTATAGTATGTATATATGCAAATACCTCAAGAATCAATTTGAAACAGGGCGGCGAAAGGGGAAGTCATGCTAAAGGGAAAAAATGTTTATCTTTGGCGGAGAATCTGCCAATTGATCTTTGCCATTCTATGTATAATGATCGGAGTTCAGTTTATTCGTTTCGTTAATAGCGTTTCTGGGGCAGATGCACAGCAGATCACGTCAAGACCTGCTGGAGTGGAGGCATTTCTACCCATTAGTGCTTTAGTTGCGTTAAAATCTTGGATAGCTAACGGGGTCTTTGACCAGATTCATCCAGCAGGTCTTATGATCTTTTTAGCGGCGATAAGCCTTTCGATTTTATGGAAAAGAGTATTCTGCTCCTGGATTTGTCCATTCGGCACGTTGTCTGAAGGGCTCGCACTTTTAGGTCAGAAAGTTTTTGGTAGAAATTTCACCGTTCCACGTTGGCTCGATTATTTTCTTCGTTCTCTTAAATACTTTATTCTCGCGTTCTTTATCTTTTTTATTTTCGTTTTGATGGATGGGGCAGCAGCTTATGCCTTTTTACAAACTCCTTATAATATCATTGCAGATGTCAAAATGCTTAACTTTTTCAAGAATATTTCTGGGATTGGAATAAGTGTCATCGCTGGATTGATAATTCTTTCCATTCTTATTAAGAATTTTTGGTGCCGATATCTATGTCCCTATGGAGCACTGCTTGGATTATTGAGTATGGTAAGTCCTTGGAAGATACGAAGGAATCCTGACTTGTGTATATCCTGTAAAAAATGTTCTATTGCTTGTCCGAATCGTATTGAAGTGGACAAATCGCTAAACGTATCGTCTCCAGAGTGCTCAGGGTGTTTAAATTGTATTGAGCAGTGCCCTGTACGTAACGCCTTAAAGTTTGATCCTCCGAGACCCTTTTTTTTCTGGTCGCAAAGGAGATTAGCTCTTGGGGTTATCATTTTTTGGATTGCCTTTATTGGAGCAGCTAAGTTAAGTGGTCACTGGGAGAATGGAATTTCCACTGAAGTATATAAAAAGTTAATTCCTTTTGCGGAACAGTTTAATCACTTCTGAGAGAGGTTTAAAAAAAGGACGTTAAGCAGGTGGCTTAAGCGTCCTTTTTTACTGTATCCCTATGCGCTTTCGAAGTTTATCCCAAAAAGACAGGATTCCTTCGTTAGGTACAGGTTGAGATGTTTTTCCCCCGATAGTTTGGGCCATTCGGAGGATATGACGGGAAAAATCGATATTTGGATGAGATAGAAAGAGAGGAAAGCGTTCTTTAAGAGAACGGGGAATCCATGGATCAACAGGGAGCCAGCCCAAGTCAATAGGATCCAAATTTAAAAAATGCTTTAAGGCGTCCATGAGCGTACGGGTGCTCTTCCGTGCCTCAGATTCTGATTCGCAGCGATTCATGACAATATGGGGCCGAATTTCCGGATTCTGATTGGCAAGGACTTTTAATAAGGAATAAGCATCCATTAGAGCATGGGGTTCCGGATTAGAGAGAAGAATAAGTTCATCAGCCACGCTAAGGAACTTAATAACTAATTCTGAAATTCCAGCTCCTGTATCCAATATTAAGATATCACAGTCTGATTCCAAATCTCGAAAGCCAGCTGATAGACGATTAAATTTGATAGAGTCCAACTGGGTTAAACTGCTAATACCGCTGGAGCCAGCCAGAACCTGGAGTCCACCTGGGCCTTTTTGAAGTATTTCTTTTAAAGAATGCGTCCCGGCAATGACATGGCTGAGGTTTAAAGAGCCCTCAAGTCCAAGAAGTACATCAATGTTAGCCATGCCGAGATCTGCATCGAGGAGAATGACGCGATGGCCTAATTGACTTAGTGCCAGACCTAAATTAATGGAGAAGGTTGTTTTGCCCACGCCCCCTTTACCACTTCCTACGGCAACGACTTTAGCAGCATGAGTTGCAGAAGCGGCTTGAGGCAGAGTAGTGCTCCAACTTTGGGTTGCTCTGGACAGGATGGTTGAAACACAGTGTTCCAGCCCGGGGGATAACCAACGGATTTCCGTACCAACTGTTAGTAAAAGAAGATAGCCGTGATACAAGGGAAGGAGAAGCTCTATGCGATCAGGAAAGACAGCCTGAACTTGAGCTTTGTATGTATCTTGATAAAGGGGAGAGTTTGTCGTAAATTGGAGATATTGCCCCGGTTGTATCACTGTGAGTGTTCACCCCCAAGTCGGCCTTTTTTAGTATTTTCGACAGAAATAAGCATATCCCTTTTTATTTTAAGTCGAGGTATATCTGGTTTCTATTCAGTAGATCTAAATTGTATAGTGCTAGATTTGGAGAGTATTAAAAAGGAAAAAAGATAGTCCCGAGGATCATATAATCCTGCGAGGACTATCTTCATATTGGTATAAAAGATAGCTTTAAAAGCTCTGAAATTACTGGAGCCGATGGTCGGAATCGAATTGACGACCGGCTCATTCCAAGTTATGCCTACTCTCGGCCACATTACTTTATAAGCCGAATCATTTCCCTTGGTATTCCCAGCCGCGTAGCAAATTGTCCAATTGTCTCGTTGATGTTTGGCTCTTCTTCGCCAGCCAGAAGTTCCACCATAAATCGGTTAGCTTCATATTCGACCTTTGATTCCATTAAGGTATGGTCGCTAAGAAAGAAATAGCCTACCCCGGTAGGAGAGAGAGTAAAATGGCCTAATTCGTGAGCGAGTGCTGCCCTTTGCAAGATTTCAGGATGATTGGAATTGAGAGCAATAATGATTTTGCCGTACATATTGATAACAAGACCTTTGATATGCGAAAACGAATAGGGTATAACCTCAATATCCATTTCTTTAGCGAGCTGGTAAGGATCATTGGTTCTATACTTTGCCATTAAACTCTCAACCGATTGACGAATATAATCCATATTTCTCACCTTATGTCTATTTCTGTCGATAGTTCAGTATATGAAAGTAGCTACTTCCATTCTAACAATGGAGTAGCTACTTTTTTTTACTGCGGAGTTTATGCCAGGCAAAGCGGAGAAATTCAAGGATTTCTTCCTTATCAGCTTCATCGAGAGGAGCTCCGTCGAATTGTACGTTACTGTTTTTTAGAAGTTCCTCTAGTTCTTGGGGTGAGGGTTCGTTTTCGCGGGTCCAGAAGTCTTTATTTTTATCTTTATCAAGATAGCCTGCGGCTTTCATAAGTTCTTCATAGGATATGCCGAGCGGTTTTGCCATCTTTTGAAGTATATCCGGTGATGGTGGTCCCATTTTGCCATTTACGATTTTTGAAATATACGTATGGTCAATATCGGCGAGCATTGCTAGCTTTCTGTATGAATAGCCTCGATTCTCAATCAAATTCCTCAGATATTCACCAAATTCCACGCTTTATTCACCTCGTTTTCTAAACATATACTCTAAAGTCAATAGTAATATTGGTGTTGATTTTTTGCAACAAAAGTATTTAATAATCCGTTGAAAATAATCAACAATAGTCGTTGACTTTTATCACCATAAATGCAATAATGAGTCCGGCGGGGAAAATAATCAACAATGAAAGGAGGTAAATGATGAAGAATAAACTAGCCCTTAATACCAGATCCTTTCTTAAGATTCTTAATGAGAAACACTTGAACATTACGTCTGCAGCAAGAGATATGGGCATTGACCGTTCGCATTTGCTCAGAGTTCTCAAAGGCAAGCAAGCTTCAGGAAGAAAGTTTATAGAGGGAGCACTTAGGATCTGCGATGGGTATAGTTTCGACGACCTCTTTTTTTCGGCTGGAGTGGTGATAAAAATACCCAACAACAGACCTGCTAAAAAAGAGGCGATGTAATTACAGATGTTAGTTTGCCCGATTCGAGCCAAAAGGTCAACACACAAAACGGCGAGCGTATCGACATCAGTCAAGAGCCTGGGGATGGTAAAGTCTTAGCGGAAATTATAGGAGACGGCACTAACGCAGCAACCGAAAGAGCCAACGCTTTAGCTCATGAACTTTGTATTCCAGTATTTGATAATAATGAAGATATCGTGATATAAGGGAGGGGCGTGAATGTTAGATCAACAAACTCGTAACGCAGTGGAAGAAAGCCGACCGATTATGCCAAAGGCTTGTCAACGTTGTGTAGAGATCGCGATCCCCCGGATGAAAGCGAGATTCCCTCAACAGATCGACGTGATCGATATGGGGAACAGGAAAGCAAGGTGAGGATCGCATGAGACAGCATACCTTCGAACCAGGAGATTTTGTTCAAACTTCGCTCGGGAAAGGCTTTGTTAAGTACCGGAATGGTGCGGAATACCTTATACAACTTGGGGATTGTCGGTTTAGGTTTCAGGAGCAAGAGATCAAAATGTTGCAGACTCGCGAAGATCGAGCTAAAAACGGTCCTCGTAGGTACCACAAATTAAAAAGAGCGCAAGAAGCATGAGCTTATTACAATGTGAGGCTTTGGCCCTAGTGTCAAAGTATATCTCATGGTGAGACAACTCCCATGGGAAACGCCGGGGATGTGGATGAAAAGATGTAAGAACCAATGAAAAAGAAAACCGACCGCAAATTTGACGGCCGGGTGTTAGATAAGATCTCTTAAACTTTTCCCGATTTATGCATTTCCTTATGCTTAATTGGATTTAAAGGCCCATATTTTTCCCAATCTTCGGGAGTCATTTTTCTAGTTGCGCATTCACTAATAACCGAAGGATATACTTTTTCTGACATTAGTTGAGCTGTTTGAAGTGTGCCTGCCTTGCTTACAACAAAACGCATTACTCTATCTCATCCTTTCAGTTTTTCTCAAGTTTATAAGAAAAAACCCAATAAGGGTAGATGTCGTTAGTCTTATCTAACTAGGACTGAAGCCCAAAATTTCGAGATGAAAAGATTAAAAGAGTAAGCACAAATGTCATTGTTCTGATAGAAGTTATTATAACCAAGCCAGGAGATATGTTGAAGGTGGGATATATCCGTAAAAGTGACTATGGGAGGTTAAGCCTTGAAGAGAGAAATTGACATTAACTGTGGATAAATCTGTGGAAAATATGTGGACAAAGTGGGGGTAACCAGTATGTCAGTAATCCATAGGAACCTTAAGGATTTAGATAGTAGAAATAAAATTGTCTATAAAGGAGTCCGTAAGGTTTGGAAAATGGCAAAAATCGGGCACAAAAGGCGAAGAAAATAATTTGATTTTGAAGGAGAATCTTAGTATTTTAGATCTTTTATGGCTTTGCCCAAGATACTTAGATGAGGGGGGTGATTTTATCTAGAAATAGTAAAGGCTTTTCCGCGGCTCTTTGGACAGCGGCATGCGGAGACATAGTTAATTAGCGCTGTTTAGATTAATACAAAATATTAGCATAAATTAAGGAGTGAAAAACGATGGGCATTAATGGTTTTCAAGGTATGGTTATTACTCAACAAGGTCTGAATCTTTTAGAAAAGGCACAAACGGGTACTCAACTGAAATTTACTAGAGTTGCGGTGGGTGATGGCAATTTAAGCGGTCAGGATCCGACGCTGTTTACTCAGTTGATTGATCAAATCATGAGTCTCAATATATCAGAGATTAATATTGGTGGATCAAGCAATGCAACGATTAGCACTGTTTTATCAAACGAAGGCTTAAATACAGGTTTTTACTGGCGTGAAATAGGTATTTTCGCGCAAGACCCTGACCTTGGCGAAATTTTATACTGCTATAACAATTTGGCTGGACATGAGATTTTTGTACCTGCGATCAATACAAAGCAATTCAAAGCCTCACTTGAGATTGAAGTGTTCATCTCCAATGCAGTAAATGTGACTGCTCTGATTGACCCAAGTCTTACCTATGTTCCCTTAACTGGAGCTACAATGGTCGGTCTATTGATTCTTTCGGGCGATCCAGATCAGGCGTTAGGTGCTGCAACAAAGCAGTATGTGGATAATCATTTACCACCTAATGCTACAACGACTCAACCTGGTATCGTTGAGGTTTCTGCGGCTCCAACAGGTATTCCAGTAGCTGTATCAACGACTGATCCGGCCTATACTGCTGTTAATGGTGGAACATATGTAACACCTGGCGAAGGGCTAACCTCTACATCCCAAACAAATGGTCAGACATTGGGTGTCGTTTTTTCGACATCAACTCCTGCAGCAGAAACAGAAGGGAATGCGGGAGCGGCTGGTACAAGTACCGAAGCTGCAAGAGCGGACCATGTTCATCCGATGCCTGCAAGCTATAAGCCTTCTGCACACGAATCTACTCACGTTACGGGAGGTTCTGACGCTATTCCTGTAGCAACAGAAACTACTGATGGACTATTTAGTTCTACAGATAAAACTAAACTTGATAGCATTACTTCTGGCGCTACAAATACACCGTTATCGAATGAAACTCCTTCATCCGAAAGTGCTGGGACGGTAGGAACGGCTGGAAATAGTATTGAAGCCGCTAGGGCAGATCATGTTCATTCTATGCCTGCAACCTATGCTCCCTCTGCACATGCATCATCTCACGCTTATGGAGGAGCAGATCCGATAACTCCAGTGTCGATCGGAGCTGAAACACCTGAAGGGGCCCAAGCAAAAGCGGATTCAATACAATCAAATCTAAATGAACATTTGGCGGATAATACGACATTAGCACAAACTGGTCACGTTGAGCTTCAAACAATAGTCGATGGAAGTGAAACAACGGCACTCACACCTAAAGCACTAAATACTCATATGTCCGACTATGTACGCCAACCAGGATACGGAGTAACATCAGGAACAAACACATACACCGTAACTCTTTCTCCAGCTTCAACTGCATATACAGAAGGTATGTGTGTGGCAATTAAAATTGAGGCAACTAATACGGGTGCGTCAACTTTAAATGTAAATATTTTAGGTGCAATTAATCTGCTTAAAGCAGATGGTAGTGCATTTTTACCCGGTGATCTAGCTGCCGGAAATATATATACTTTTCGATATAATGGTATATCTTTTATATTACAGGGTGAAGGAGGTGGATTTTTAAGAGTAGATTTTTCAAACTATAATGCAGTAACAAGTGATACTGCATTTAATCGCTCTACAGCAACTAGTTTGGGGTTTGGTAGGGAATTATTAGCGGCCACATCAATAGGAAATTATGCTCTGTTTGGGGGTGGCTACAGCGGAACTGATAATGCAATTGTAGATGCTTATGATACGTCTCTTGTTAGAACAACACCTACCGTTCTTAGCACATCAAGATCACGTTTGGCAGCTACTTCAATTGGGAATTACGCGTTGTTTGGCGGTGGGAGTGGATATATGGCAACTGTAGATGCTTATGACACATCATTAACTCGTACAACACCTACAGCATTAAGCGCTGGAAGAAATAATCTGGCGGCTACTTCGATAGGAAATTATGCTTTGTTCGGAGGAGGAAATACTTCATCTACAGTATTTAGTGGGGTTATTGATACTTATGATACATCATTAACTCGTACTAATCCTACAGCATTAAGTGTCATTAGAAGTAATTTAGCAGCTACGAATACAACTAGTTATGCTATATTCTCTGGAGGGTATACCACAAGCTATGCTGGAAGTGCTGTTACAGATGCTTTTAACGCATCATTGACACGTTCCACGCCTACGACACTAAGCGTTGCGAGAGGTGATTTGTCTGCCGCAAGTGTTGGAAGTTATGCTCTTTTTGCAGGAGGTGCAGACGGATATACTGATGCTAAAGATGATGTAGATGCTTATAATAACTCTTTAACTCGCTCAATAGCACCGTCATTGTCGTCTAAAAGGTATCAAATGGGTGCAACAAAACTTAATACTAATTATGCTCTATTCGGTGGTGGTTATGATATTGGTGGTTCAACAAGTTCCTCGATAATTGATGCTTATGATTCTTCTTTGGTTCATACAAATGCGCCATCGTTAAGCGTAGATAGAGGACAAAGTTTAGCCGCTGCATCGGTAGGCAAATACGCGATCTTTGGTGGTGGATGGAGCTGGTCAACAGGTTCACCATCAGCCGTTGTTGATGCTTATGCATTTGCTACAAAGTTGCAGATACCTATTGCAGGGAGTATATATAATTTCGGTAGTGGTGATATTACAACATCGTCTAATATGACATCGGTAACGGTAACTAATCCAATAACGGGATATATAAAATATAAAAAAGGAGTTGTTTCGTAATGAAGTACAAGATTTGGAATGGCACAGATAGCTTAATTACGCCAGTTGGTGAGGTCCTTACGGCAGATCAAGTAAAAGAAAGATACCCGGCATCAGCAGTACAAGGTATGAAGTACATTATAGGTGATGCCCCAATATCTTTAGGAGTGTTTATGGAGTTCAGTCAGACAAAAGAGCACTATAAAACTCAATACGGGTTAGCACTTACGGATAATATGACTGATCAAGAAGTTTTGGATGCTATTGCCTATTTTGAGGAAAATCCACCAGTACCTGACCCAACAGCAGAAGAACGTATGGCGGCGGCTATGGAATTTCAAAATCTATTAGCTTTATAGGAGGGTTTAAACAATGACTTTTGAAATGATTAAAAAGAATTATGATCGTGGCTTATGGAATAAGCAGATGGTAAAAGTAGCGGTGGTTAAGAATGTGATAACTGCTGAGCAGTATTTTGAGATCACAGGTGAGACTTATGTAGCTTAGTGCATAATAGACCCATTTTGCGCAAAAACCTATGCACTAATAATCGTTTAACTGCATATGATATAGATTATTTTTCTTAATACAGTAAGGAGTGATCGATATGCTGGGGATTATTAGTGTTTTAGGTTTTGTCGTGATTGCAAGAATTGGACTTTCATTGTTTAGTTATGTTAGATAATAAATAGAATAAACGTCTTGATTTTCAAGGCGTTTATTTTATGCCCTAAGTTTACGCTAGAAATCTGCAGAAGGTGATGGCAGTGGGGCGCTAGGGCTTATTTATACAAAAGGAGGAAGTTGGATTATTTGGGTGAACAAGAAGTTCTCGTTGATATCCGTGAGCGCTTAGTGAGGGTAGAGACAAAGATCGATGCTCAGAATGATATCCGCGAAAGGGTGGATGCAGTCGAAGATAAAGCGACTAAAACTGAGGAGCGATCAAAGTCTAATACACATAGAATAGATAAACTTGAAGCTAACAACACATGGCTCTGGCGCGCATTTGCTGGAGCCATTATTGCGGCTGCAGTTGGAGCTATAGTTGTATTTAAGTAGGAAAGGAGAGAAGAAATCAAATGAATGGAATCGATTGCGCAACTAAACTGAATTTCACAACTGCATCTAATCTTAAATCAGCTGGGATTGATGCGGTAGGCCGATATCTGGGCAACTCGTGGAAAGGCCTCACCACTGATGAGGTAAAGGTCATTCATGAAGCGAAGCTTGGCCTGTTTCTAATTTACGAGACTAATCCGACCTACGCAGGATACTTCAGTTATGATAAAGGCATTTCTGATGTCCAAAGTGCAATAGCCAAAGCTGAAGCATTAGATGCGCCCAATGGTATTTGCATCTATTTCACCGTTGACTATGACGCACAGCCTGGAGATATGGGGGCAATCCAAGAATACTTCCGCGGGGTTAGGGATGGGTTAAGCGGTAAATATCTCGTTGGAGCCTACGGATCGTATCAAGTCATGGAAGCTTTAAGCGGTTCACCGTATCCCCCGGACAAGTATTTTCAAACCTATGCATGGTCAAGAGGTCAAGAGTTCTCAGCGCATATTTACCAATGGAGTAATGATATTACTATTCGGGGTGTAGTTGTGGATCAAGACGCAATTACTGGTGATGCTGGATTGTGGGAGGTAAAAAAGATGTTTGAAAACCTAGTTGTATACGGTGATAATGACGACGGAGCGGCGAAGCTTCTTGCCTGGAAATTAGGGGCTTTGCTTGCTCACATTGATACGGTTAAGCCAGAGCATTATGATTGCGCAAAAAATGTTTACATGGTTGGAGGAACAACTAAACCGATAGAAAGAGCCATCTTAGTCAGTGGAGGACCTGGAACAGGTCGGATTGAAACCATGCAAGCAGTTTTAAACTTATAGACAAATAAGTAAGAAAAGCAGACCAATAACGGCCTGCTCAGTTATTTTAAAGGAGGAATTATAATGCCTAGTGATTTATTTACAACATCTTATCTCGGGAGCTTCGCCGGATTAGTAGCGGCAACTTATCTCCTGGTCCAATTCTTCAAAGAACCAATCAAACAGCACTTAAATGATTGGTGGGTACGTCTCTTAGCCGTTGGCTTTGCACTTGTTATTCAGCTTTTTGTACTGTACGTTGATGAACATTTCGTCGTAGAGACCATTGGCCTAGCGGTTCTCAACTCATTTCTGATTGCAATCTCGGCGGCTGGGATGCATGATTTAAGCCGGACAAGTACGAGCGCTGAACCGAACACAAATGCTCAAATAGCATCTACAGAAATGATTACTCAATCGCAGGTGCCTGATGCGAATGCTCAAGCAGTAATTCCTCAAAAGGTAGTGATAAGTGAAACTACTACAAAAGATGAACCGCATGCAGGTTCTACGGAGGCACTTCAAACAACAACTAATACTCAAACTCAAGCTTCCTAATACAACAACGCCCTCTGCTTCGGCAGTGCTACCCCCAGATAGGACAGTAAAAAAATAAATTGCTGTTTTATCTGGGGGTATTGCTATGCCACAAAAGGGGAAAATTGCACCACAAGAAAAATTAAAGATTATCGAACAGTATCTACGGGGCGAAATCGGCTGTTGTGATGCAGGTCGCCAGATCGGTGTAGACCATAGGACAATCACAGAATGGGCCAGCCGTTATAAGAGTGAAGGTGCAGCCGCTTTTTTACCACAGGAGCACAATAGGAAATATTCCAGAGAAACGAAGACAGAAGCCGTACTGGATTATCTGAGTGGGAAAGGAAGTCTGCAAGAAATCTGTGAAAAGTATAAAATCAAGTCGCACACTCAACTCAGAAATTGGTTGAAGGCGTATAATCGTCATGAAGACTTCAAAACACGAACAGGGGGAAGTTCCATGACGAAAGGTCGGGTTACAACATCGGAAGAACGGCTGCAAATCGTAAGAGAGTGCATAGCTAATAGAAATGACTATGGCGGAACCGCTTTAAAATACCGAGTTTCATATCAACAGGTTTATACCTGGACGAAGAAATACCGTGAAATGGGAGAAACGGGATTAGAAGACCGCCGCGGTCACCGGGCGGGAACACTGCCGAGTCGGACACCTGAAGAAAAATTGCGGGATCGTGTCGCCCAACTGGAACGGGAGAATTATGATCTTGAAATGGAGAATGCTCTGCTAAAAAAAGTGAAGGAATTGGAAAGGAGGCGATACTGAGTCTCGTACGTCACCAGTGTGAGTATGAGTCAATTAAGGCATTGTCCGAAGAATATTCGTTTCCTGTTTGGAAACTGTGCCGCTTTCTGTATATTGCCCATTCTGCTTACTATAAATGGCTGAATTGCCCTAAAAGCAAGCATGAGCAAGAAAACGAAAGAATTGCCAACAGTGTTGAACAGATACACAAGGCACATCCTGATATGGGATACCGCAGGATTCGGGACGAGCTAGACGTATACCATAATATTCATGTGAACGACAAGCGAGTCTTGCGCATAGATCGGATACTACATATCCAATCCACGGTCAAGAGCCGCCCCAAAGGCTGTACTAGGAGCTCATCTTCACCGGAGCACGTTGCGAGAAATTACTTGAATCGTCAATTTCACGCGGATGCGCCCAATAGAAAATGGCTGACGGATGTAACGGAGTTCAAATATTACATTGGCCCTGAAATCCGTAAAGTCTACCTGAGTGCAATTCTGGATTTGTATGACCGAAGGATCGTTGCGTATAAAATCAGCAACTGTAATGACAATCGTCTGGCTTTCGATACCTTTGACGCAGTAGTAGCTCAGGAACCAGATGCCCATCCGTTGTTCCACAGTGACAGAGGCTTTCAAGTGCGACAAGAAGTCGCATGATATATTGCCTAAAGGCTACCCCATCCATTCGGGGTAACTCTATTGTGACTAGCGTAGATGGTAACGTCTGGGTTAGAAAGCTCACAAGACAATGTGGAAGTCCGAGTAGCCTAAAGCTGGGATAACTGCTAGAGTAAGAAAGCTATGGAGAACGTAAAGTGAATCACTGTAGGAATCGTTACGCTGGAGGAAGCGAAATAGGCTGAAACGCTTCGACCAAAATGGTAAGGAGTCGAGCAAAGGCGAACTGATAAACCAATGCGAATGGATGAAGAACTCCCGGTTTAAAGGTGGCTCCTAAGGCTTTCACAATTATGTATCATGCGGAACTTGGTAAACCCTATATGCTCCTCACAAGAATGAGGTATCCAACCGCAAGGGAAAGAAACGGCATAGAGGGCAGAAGAAAAGGATAAAAAGCAAACGCTACTTTTGTAATGAAAGAAGATAGGGGTTCAAACTTTGCCCTAACTCGAAAGAGTGCTGACTTATCCTATGGTATTTCTTGGCAGAGACGGAAGGTAAACTTATGAATTTTAGTAATTCAACGACGGATAAAACCGAGAGACTAAAAGACAGAAACACACTTGCCAGTCAATGGGAGTCCATTGATTGGATGCAGGTGCAAAATGAAGTTAATAGGCTACAAACCAGAATTGCCAAGGCAACAGTGAAGGGCGACAAAAACAAAGTCAAAAGATTACAGTACTTACTAACACACTCATTCTATGCCAAAGCTCAGGCTGTAAAGAAAGTAACCTCGAATAAGGGAAAGAACACCTCTGGGGTAGACAAAAAACTATGGTCAACTGCAGCTTCAAAGATGAAGGCTGTATTAGCACTTACGGATAAACACTACAAAGCAAAACCCCTTAGGCGAGTCTTCATTGAAAAGAAAGGCAAGAACAAGAAACGACCGTTGGGAATCCCCACTATGTATGATAGGGCCATGCAAACACTCTATGCGCTAGCACTCGAACCCGTAGCTGAAACTACAGGCGACACTACATCTTTTGGTTTTCGTAAAGGAAGAAGCACTAAAGATGCCTGTGAACAGATATTTTGCGTACTAGCTAGGCAATGTTCTCCGACATGGATATTAGAAGGAGACATCAAAGGATGTTTTGACAACATCAACCATGGCTGGCTACAACAGAATATTCCGATGGACAAAAAAGTAATGAAGCAATTTCTAAAATCAGGGTTCATATACGAGGGCAACTTATTTCCTACAAACACAGGTTCACCACAAGGAGGAGCCATCTCAAGCCTATATGCAAACATAACGTTAGATGGTCTTGAAAAGTTAATTCAAGACAAATACCATCGAAATTCAAAGGGTAAAATAGAAAATCACTATCGGGCCAAAACCAAAGTAAATCTGGTGCGATACGCTGATGACTTTATCATTACCGCAAATACAAAAGAAATAGCAGAAGAACTGAAAGAAACTGTTAGTCAATTCCTAGAAAATCGCGGGCTAACTCTATCCGAAGAGAAAACAATGATTACGCATATAGATGACGGCTTCGACTTTCTTGGCTGGACATTTCGAAAGTTTAAAGGAAAATTGATTGTCAAACCATCAAAGAATTCCATCAAAGCCCTGACACGGAAATGCGCTACTATCATTCTGAAAGAAGGCAAAGCGGCGAGTCAGTCTGAAATAATTCGAAGGCTTAATCAAATCATTAGAGGGTGGACTAACTATCATAGACATGTCGTGGCAAGTCAAACTTTTTCTTACATCAATAACACTCTCTATCTTCTCTTGCAACAATGGGCAAAACATCGCCACCCCAACAAAAATAAATGGTGGCGACTAAACAAATATTGGCACGAAAAGAATGGGAAGAGATGGCTGTTCATGACGGATGAATACAGTCTCATCAATCTAAGAAGGATAGATATCGTCCGTCACCCTAAATTAAAGATATCTCAAAATCCCTTTATAGACGAAGAATACTTTACAAAGAGAAAAATGAAACTAGCCTCACTGATTGCCGCCAGAAATGGTAAAGAAATGCTTGAGCCGTATGAGCGGGAAACTCTCACGTACGGTTCTTAGACGAGGGAAAGGGAGTAATCCCTTTTCTTTAGTCGATTACACAAGCTGTGCCTTTTTGCAGAAATTGAACCATGCAGGAATGAAGCAAAGCATGTCCCGCGTTGCGCATTGTATTGATAACGGCCCGATGGAAGGCTTCTGGGGCATTTTGAAACGTGAGAGGTATTACGGCTACAAGTTTACAGATCGTGAAAAACTGATACAGGCCATTTCAAACTACATTGCCTACTACAACAATGGTCGACTGCAGAGAAGATTGTCTGTTATGACACCCATGCAATTCCACGACCATTATCTGAAAGCCGCATAAAAATTACTGCCTGCCATTTGAGGCAGACAGTAATCCGAAATTTTCTATTATTTCACTGTCCTCTTGACGGGTCTTGACGGGGTGCACACCAGAAATGAACCGGGGGCCTTAATTATGGGCTTTAGCCTGTTGAGCGAAGCGAAACAATAAACCACCTGCTATGCGGGTGGGGACCAAAAAGTTAGGTTGACGGTGAGACGTTACGACGATTGACGGCTAATTAAATATTCACTTGTGAAAGATCTTACAGCTAATGGCCAGTTTTTCTTTTGTCCTCCCTTCTTGTGTTACCTAGTGACACATGCTGTAAGTATTTGATTAAGGTTAGATTTGTGGTAAATGATTACATAGAAAACTCAACAATATGACAAAAACAAAATAAAAAGAGACCTCCAATTTATGGAGGCCTTAGACATTTCAAAATATTAGCCTCTTGGGTATAAGTTATCAACCGTAAGGCCCTTTATTTCAATTCCTTTTTCATTTGCAATTGCATTAAATTATGCATCACCAAGGAAAAACATTCCATGTACGTTTAAAAAATCCTTCTATAATAATGAGTCGTTTTATGGGGGGATTGTAATGCGTGGTTAGTTTGTGGGACGAATGGGCAACGATTTGCATTTTTAGGCATTTCTCCATAAAAGCAAAAACCCCGCAATTACTTGTGGGGTCTACGTCCTGATGGAGCCGATGGTCGGAATCGAACCGACGACCTGCTCATTACGAGTGAGCTGCTCTACCTCTGAGCCACATCGGCAGTTAAACATTAGCATATTTAACTTAGGTAGTATAACATAAGCTGTTTATTTTGTTAAGAGTAATCAGCTATTTAGTTATTGACGTATAATTCCTTCTTCGACAGGAGCACTGACCGCTGTTAAATCAGCTTGCGTATTTGCAATGATTTTAATAGCTGATCCTTCGTTAAAGGTGAGCTTAGCCGGTGCAGCTACGATAACAAGGTTATAGTTTCCTTTAATTTCAATATTTTGGCCAGTAGTCTTGGGGATTACATATATCGTTGAAATCCGATTCGGGCTTTCGTTGGTGACTGTGCCGTCCATAATCGCAATTTCCTGATCAAAATCGCCTTGAAGTACAATAGTGGGTTCAGTATTTGCGAGCTTTGAGATGATAATTCTTCCAAAACTTCCCCCAGAAGCATCAAGCGTAGCAACAGAACTTGCAACTGTGTTTTCAATGCTGGTTGTTCCTGTTACGGTTAAACCCACTTGACTCGTACTTTCTACGGCTAGCAGCGAAAATTTACTGTCTGAAATCTGAATACCATCAGGGGCACCTGATAGAACCAAGACATTTTCTGCTTGAACGTTTTCCAGTCTTACTTTGCCTTGAGCTCCAGGATTAAGAATCAGGGCTCCAGCCGTTACATTCTTAAGAGTAATGTTATTGCCTTCAACATACACATTGTAGGGTGTATTAAGGCCGTTCACCGTGACTTGGTTTCCGTTTACAACAACATTATTATTCACATTTTCCGGAGCGTTGTCTTGACCAGAACCTGCGGACATGCCGTCTTGTGCGTAAACAGCCGTGAAAGACATATCCTCGAGGACTTGGTCAGGAACAATGGATATACCGCCAAGCGCAACTAAATCTGCGGGGACAAGCGGGAAGATGTTTTTCTTAATGAAATCCCGAGTTCCGACTGGAAGCTTCTGATTGTCAATAAGAATGATGGCGGAAGCAGTTTGAGCTGCAAGGGATGAACCTGCTAGAGCATCGACAAGATTTAGATCATTGCCGCTGGCTACATATAATTTTGTGTCTTGAATTACTCCTGCAAAGGCTTCAATAATTTTGACATTGGTCTCAAAACGGTCAGCCCCTCCTAACCGCGTTGGATTCGGGAGAGCCTGCTCGACGGCAGAACTTAGGGCTCCGGTACCACCAAGCACATAGGATTTACTGATTTGTTTCGTGCTTAGATAGTCCGCGACGTTTTGGGGAATTTGAGCAATATTCGAAAGAACAATTGGAATGCCTTGATTTGCAGCAATCGCTGCTGCGGATAAGGCATCTGCATTATTATAGGCAGTGCTTACAATAACTTGGTTAAAGCTACCTAATTCTTTTGCAATATTGAGAGCGGTTTCAAAGCGGTCAAGACCACCGAGGGGCACAATCTGAATGTTCATCTCATTGAGCTTATCGAGAACAGGCTGTTTAATAACTCCTGTACCACTTGTAACATAAACCGTTTTTACGGCTAACCGTTTCAGCTCCCGCTCGGTAAAAGAATTAAGAGCATCGCCCTCTGTCAGGAGGATCGGAGCCTTCTTTAAGTGGGCAAGGGGTGCAGCAGTGAGCGAATCCACGAGGTTATCATTCATACCTGCAGATAAGATTGCATAATCGCTTGAACCATCAGCCCAACCTGCTTGAGAGATTTTCACAGCGGTTTCATAACGATCGCTTCCTCCCAGCCGAGTTGCAGGATCCTTAGATAATTCACTGAATTTGAGCTCGGAAAATTCTTTTACTAAATTAGACATAGGGGTTTCCTCAGCGAGAACAGGGCTTGTCCAAACGGTTCCAAGAAGAACGGTGGTCATGATGATGGGTGCAACCATTTTTTTAAAGGTTTGCTGCATTTAGTGATAATTCCCCTTCCATGATATAGTACTGTTTAATCATAAAGGAGAGCGGTTATCAATTCATTATGAACTTAATGGTAAAAACGAAAGCCATTCCTTATCAACAATTTTCTGCCTAAGCAGGTTTAAATTATTGATACGGAATGGCTTAGATGTACTAATTCATGAATTAAATTGAATGGAGCCGATGGTCGGAATCGAACCGACGACCTGCTCATTACGAGTGAGCTGCTCTACCTCTGAGCCACATCGGCATTTTGAGACGAGAATTATTGTACTGTATTTAACTTTCAAAGTCAACAGATAAATTCCATTCTCACCTTTGTTCCCTAAAATTAGGGCTCTTTTTTCTATTTTTGCCCTAAAATTTGATTGTAATTATGGTTTTTGGTGTCTATATTTGTTGAAAACATTGACTTTGGACATGCTACGTGTTACTTTTTTGTAAGAGTCAGGAAGATAAGCAATCTAGTCCAATAAAATCTAGACGCTTAGATCTTTCAGACTTGCGCAAAGAATCCCCAGACGTGGGGATTCTTTTTTGTCTTTTTAATGCTAAGTACTCTATATAAAGAGCTGAATTTGGGAATCCATTGCGTCTTCCAGATATTGTTTAGCGGTAATGACTTCTACTTCAGGTAAGAGTTCTTCTTCTTTAAAACCCATAACGTCAACAGCAAGTTTACAACCGTAGAATTTAACCCCCTTCTTTCGTGCTCCATTCAGGAAATCAGTTAGGCTGGGAGTTTTTTCGCCGTCCATCATTTCTTGAAGCATATATTTACCTAATCCGGCAAGATTCATTTTTGATAAAGGTAAGGCTTCTACTCCTCGAGGAGTAACGAGGCTGAACATCTGCTCAAAGAGTGTTTTATCCTCAAGGGACAGCTTTTCCGGATCACGAACAAGCATAAGTCCCCAAAACGTGAAAAACATCGTAACGTCCATTCCCATTTCTCGACCGGTATTGGCAAGAATTAAGGCAGCTAATGCTTTATCATATTCACCGCTGAAAACCAGCAAACTCATTTTATTGCTCATTGTTAACCTCCTGAATGCTATTATTTAGATTCTAGCTTCTGTCATTTGTATTTTTTCTTAGTTTGGAGAAAGTATGCAGTAATTGATTTTTTCTTAGTATTTTTAAATTTTATGTTTAGAAAAGCAGGGTTTATAGAAGTAAGACGTAATTTTAATAGTAGGGTGGATGGTTAAACTAAGATTAAGAATGAGTTACTTAAGGTTAGATTAGGTTTAGGAGGCTCACTGCATGAAAATTATAAAGACCGCACAGGCGGGGGCTTTAGAATCAGGCGATGTTCTTGTTACGGTATCATCTAATCCTGAAGGAGGAATAAAGGTCGAACTGGATACTAAACCTGTCATTAAAAAACAATTTGGCGGGCAAATAGAAAAGGTGATTCGCGAAACTGTCGAAAAACTCGGTGTAGAGGATATCATAATCAAAGCACAGGATAAAGGAGCTTTAGATTACACCTATCGGGCAAGAGTCCAATCCGCAATTGAGAGGGCTTTAATACAGCCTGAAGGAGAGTGAAGGGGAAATGAAGATGAGCTTGAATAGAAGTATGCTCCTTGTTTCGGGAAATAGCCCGAAACGGCTTCAAGATGCAGCAGTTTTTAATCCTGGCCTCCTTGTGCTTGATTTAGCGGATGAAGTGAAAGATGAAGACAAAGATAGCGCGCGTTTGCTTGTTCGTGAAGCCATTCGATTTTTGGATTATGAAAAGGTTAAACTTGCCGTTCGTATCAATACCTTAAAATCCGGTTTTGGCACTAAGGATATAGAGGTAATTTCACGTGTAAAACCTGAAGCGTTTCTGATTCCCCAAGCAAGTGTAGAACAGCTTCAAGACGTTGAAATCATGCTTGCGCTGGCAGAAAAGGAAGGGGCGCTTGAGTCAGGAGGAATCAAACTGATCCCTGTGATTGAAACGGTTAAAGCGCTGGACGGAATTTCCTCAATTCTTAGTGTTTCTTCGCGTATCGTGGGAGCATTTTTCAATGCCGATGGTCTGGCGAAAGAGCTGGGGATGACTCGAACCCAGGAAGGGGATGAAATCCTCTATGCCAGAAGTAAAGTCGCCATTGCTTGCCGTGCAGCCGGCCTTAACAGTTTTGATACTGTTTTTACCGAGAGTAATGATGAAGAAGGGTTGCTGAAGGATGCACGCAAAGCCCGAAATCTAGGCTTTACCGGAAAAGCAGCCATCAATGGCCGCCAAATCGAAATAATCAATCACGTTTTTGCGTAGTTTGCGATGGAAGCGAGGTAAAAGGCATGAAAAATAGTGTTGGACGGGAAATTCCGGAATACATCGAAGGTTATGGCCCGGTGAAAATGTTTCGTGGGGCTTTTGCCAATTTTGGTGAGCAAAGTCGGGGAAATGTTAAGTTGCACCCTATAAAGCCTGGGATAAAAAAGCTTTTATCAACGATCGAAGAGGTTTTGGATAAAGTCCAAATTCAGGATGGCATGACGATTTCTTTTCATCATCACTTAAGAAACGGAGACTTTGTTTTAAATCTAGTTATGGACGCTATTGCAAGAAGGGGGATAAAGGATATAACTGTTGCCGCATCAAGTCTCTTCCCGATTCATGATCCGCTGGCGGAATACATTAAAAGCGGTGTAGTCACGGGAATTCAAACAGATTACATTGCTCCGGGGGCGGTAGCAAAGGCGATTTCTAAAGGATTCTTGAAAAAACCAGCCGTTCTGATGAGTCATGGCGGGCGTCCCAGGGCGATTGAGAGCGGGGATCTGCATATCGATGTTGCTTTTATTGCCGCCCCAACAGCAGATGCTTATGGAAATATGAACGGCGCTTACGGGAAAGCTGCCTGCGGAACCTTAGCCTATGCGATGTCTGATGCTCAGTATGCGGATTATGTTGTTGCGGTGACGGATAACCTTGTCCGTTATCCGGCTTGTCCTATTGAGATCTCTCAAGATTTCGTCGATTATGTTGTTAATGTGGATTCGATTGGGGACCCCAGCGGAATTGTTTCCGGGACGCTGACAGTAACCAAGGATCCTGTGAGTTTGCATATTGCAAAGCTTGCGGCTCGTGTTCTTGAGGAGACAGGATATATAAAAGACGAGATGTCTTTTCAGACAGGGGCAGGCGGTACTTCCCTGGCCGTAGCCGCAGAAGTCCGAAAGTATATGGAGCAAAAAGGGGTTGTTGGAAGCTTTGCTTCAGGGGGAATCACCGGGTATATGGTGGATATGCTCAATGACGGACTTTTTCGCGCTCTTTTTGATGTGCAGTGTTTTGATCTTAAAGCTGTGGCATCGATTCGGGATAATATCAAGCATCAAAGGATGAGCAGCTCGCTTTATGCTAATCCGCATAATAAGGGAGCTGTGGTCAATAACCTGGATATTATGATATTAGGTGCAACCGAGATCGATACCGATTTTAATGTCAATGTTGTAACGGGATCTGATGGGATAATTATTGGAGGATCAGGCGGTCATAATGATGCCGCGGCCGGTTCAAAAATCGCAATTGTTGTTACGAATTTAACCAAAGGGCGTCTACCTGTTGTTAAAGATAAGGTAACCACGGTGACCACACCGGGTGAATCGATTGATGTGCTTGTAACGGAACGGGGTATTGCCATCCATCCGCAAAGAACGGATCTTCTCGAAAAGCTAAAAGGCACTGACTTGCCGGTTATGACGATCGAGGAGCTTAAGAACTTAGCAGAAAGGCTGACCGGCAAGCCGGAACCAATACAATTCGGCGATCAAGTCGTGGCAGTTGTCGAATACCGCGATGGAACTGTAATTGACGTCGTGAGGAAGGTTCCGGATTAAGTTACTGTTTAAAACTTCCTCTGAAAAATTTGAGCGGATTCTCCTTCGAGAAGGCTGTCTACATCCTGAATTCCGAGAGTATTTAAGAGTTCCATAACATAAGGATTATTTACGGGTGTTGGGGCATTTGCAGTAAGGCCATAGGCATTAACGTGAATTGCACCGATTTCAGGTGTTAGAAGTGCCTTAGGCCCGCCGACACATCCTCCTTTGCAGCCCATTCCTTCATAAAAGTTGGCGGTGATTTCGCCGTTGCTAATAGAGCGCAGGAGTTCTTTGCATTCCTGAATTCCATTGGCTTGGACGGCGTTGATTTTAATCGGTTTATGAGGTCTAAGCTGATCTAAGGTGTCAGAGATGGCCTTACTCACCCCGCCTATGCGTGCATAAATACGACCGCCTGTGGAAGAGTGCTCACTTGGGATATCTTCCATTTCTTCGGGGTTAATTCCAGTCGCGTTAAAGATCTGTTTTACCTCTTCAAAGGTAAGTACAGCATCCACTGCGTCGCGGATATCCGCTTCTTTAGCCTCAGCTTTTTTGGCAATGCAGGGACCGATAAAAACAATCTTCGCATCAGGATGAAGCCGTTTGATTCCTCGGCCACAAGCTACCATGGGGGATACAGAAGGCATAATGTGGGGAATCAATGTATGATAAACTCGTTTGACCATGCCGACCCAAACAGGGCAGCAGCAGCTGGTTAAAACAAAATCGTCTTGAGTATGGACGGCTCGGTCAAATTCCAGCGCTTCCTTAAGGCTTAGAATATCGGCAAATAAAGCAACCTCAATCATTCCAAAAAAGCCAAGATGTTTAAAGGCAGAGCGAAGCTGTCCCATCGTTACTTTTTCACCAAACTGACCGATAATAGCGGGAGCGACAATCGCAAAAACAGGAACTTCCCTTTTCTTTAGAATATCAATGAGGGGAATAAACTCTTTTTTATCGATAAGGTTGTGGTAAGAACAGGTGTCAATAAAATGACCGCATTCGGCACAGTTCCGATCTTGAATAACGACCTTGCCTTCCATATCGCGGACAATATCATCAAAGAGACAGGATGCCTCAGGGTGATGACCCGCCTTTGAAGTATCCTCGTCCAGCTGAAAAACCACTTTATCCGGGTCGCCGTTTCCCATCGCATAATAGATATATTTTTGAGTTGTCGCATCACCGTTGGCCTGAATTGCTTCAATTTCTTGTTTAAGATTACCGTTGTAAGATGCTTTAACTAACCGATTGAAAATTTGCTCGTAGGTTGTATTCTTCAATTAAAATCCCTCCAACATCAGCCGTTGGTACCTAGTATGCCCAGCTTCTCTATAAGATTAAGCGTAAAAAAGAGAGCCTTCCTGTAGTTTTATAGCCTACTAAGGAAGACTCTCTAAGTTTTTGCAAATTCTATTTGGCAGCTCCGATGTTCCGAATCTTTTCAGATAATAAATCCTCAGAATTTGAATTCAGCGCAGCAACTCTTTTGTTGCGGAAATAAAGGATAAGATCCGCGATAACCATGACAAGGTTTAATAGATACAAATAAATAACGCCATCGTAATGATAGTAAATCTTGTTTAAAATACCTGCGATATAGCCCACCAAGATCACGATTAGGAATAATAGACTTTTACCTTCAATTGAAAAAGATTTGTACGATTTGTAAATGGAAAAGGGCCATGCAGCACCAAAACAAATTAACATAATGATTTCAAAAATGCTCATTTTAATCGCCTTCTAGATTTTAGAATTATATTTAGAGTGACTCATGAATTTATTATACAACTTTTAGAAATTAAAAACTTTGATTTGATCAAAGTTCTAAGATTCTGTTAATAAAGATACAGCCCGAATTTGAAGTTAAGCCGTAAATCTTGCTATAATATCAGGAGGAGGCAGATAGATGAAGATAGCAGATTATCATTTACATTCCCGGTTTTCTTTAGACGGTATGCAGACAATGGAAGAAGCCTGTTCTAAGGCGATCGAACTTGGCGTTTCCGAACTTTGTTTTACAGACCATCTTGAATTTGCCGATAATTATTGGATTAATTACGCAGATTATCAGCGTTCGATAGAGAAGGTCCGGCAGAAGTTTAACAACCAATTAACCATTAAATCAGGCTTAGAGGTAGGTTTTGATAAAAGAGCTCAACCGCAGATTGAAACTTATTTAAAAGACAAGGAATTCGACTTTTTAATCGGATCAATGCACCGCGTAGAGGAGCTTGATCTATTTAATGGTGATTTTTTTAAGGGCAAAGAAATTCGAATTGCAATTCACGAATATTTTCAAGCCCTTCTTGAGCGAATTAAGATTTCCGATTTCTCTGTATTAGGACATATCACCTTGTTTAAACGTTTCTTTAAGCAATTAGGTGTAAATGTATCAGACTTTGTGTGGAGCGATTACGATGAAATTATCAGAGATCTTCTTCAAGAGTTGATTATGCAGGGTAAAGGAATCGAACTAAATATGCGGGTCCCTCTTATCGACTTGGATTTCCGAATTCTTCGCCTTTATCAGGAATTGGGAGGAGAAATTATCACATTAGGTTCGGATGCGCATCATGTTCGGACGATGCAGGTGATGAAAGAAGGATTCGAAGCTCTTCGTGATTCCGGTTATCGCTATTATTGCCTTTTTGAAAAACGGAAACCGATTTTTGTCCATTGCTAACCGTTTAACAGGATTAAATCAAAGGATTGATAACAATGCTTACAGTGAGCCAATTGGTTAAAGATTTTGATTTTAAGATTCTTGCTGGACAAGATGGACTCGATAAAGAAATAACTGATTTTAGTCTTAAGCGCCCGAGTGCAGAACTGGTTGGATTTTTAACCTATTTAACTCCAGAACGGATTCAAGTCTATGGGCGGACGGAAATGGGATTAATCCAGCAACTTGAACCAGCGAAACGTCGGGAGAATATTGCTCAAGTGATCGTTGAGCGAGTGCCGTGTGTTATAGTAACACGCGGATTAGCTGTTCCGGAAGAAATCATCGATTTAGCCAATGAACGAAACATTCCTTTACTTATAACCCATCAGTCGACGACTCAGCTCTTTTATTTGCTCATTCGCTATCTTACAAATCGTTTAGCTCCGTCTACCCTTGTGCATGGGGTTTTGGTTGATGTTTATGGTGTTGGCGTTTTGATTACGGGTGAGAGTGGCATCGGCAAGAGTGAGACTGCTTTAGAGCTGATTAAAAGCGGACATTTGTTAGTGGCGGACGATGCAGTTGAGGTTCGCAGGGTCGATGAAGAAAACCTGCGAGGTAATTCTCCTATTCGTATTCGACACTTGTTGGAGGTCCGCGGCTTAGGAATTATGGATGTCACGACATTATTTGGAGCGGGAGCAGTCCGGGATGAAAAAGAAATCCACTTAATTGTCCGCTTGGAGGAATGGAAGGAAGACAAATTTTATGATCGGTTAGGAATGGATTCTTCCTCAGTACGTGAGATATTGGGGATATCCATTCCTGAGATCACGGTTCCCGTTCGTCCGGGACGGAATCTTGCTTCGATCATTGAAGTGGCTGTAATGCAGAGTAGGCTGAGAAAACTAGATTTAAACCATTTTTCTCTTTAATTAAGCTTATCAATATTGGGGATGTCTCCATTCATCTGATTCGTTACGGACAGATAAGGGAGACATTCTTTTTTATATTGGAAAGCATTTATAATCGATTAAAATTAGAAGTTTTTAGAAAATAGTGAAATGTACTTGAATAGAATTAACTTCTTGATTATAATTATCACAAACGATCATAAACATTCATAAATGAGCATATCAAATTATTACTTGAGCATAAACGATAATGCATAAAGGACAGGTGGTAGAAAATGTTTGCAGAAGAACGGAGAAACGAGATTTTGAACCTCATTGAATCAGGAAAACCTGTTAAGGTAGGGGATTTAAGCCAACGGTTTGGAGTTTCAGAATCAACAATACGTCGTGATCTTCAGGAACTGGAAAATGGAGGAGTTATTCAAAGAACCCATGGTGGAGCTATTTCAGTTCAATCCAGTTTTGAGTTGAGTTATCAAGAAAAGGAAGTTCGCAATTTTGACGAAAAACAAAAAATAGCCAGGGCGGCGGCGGAACTCGTTAAGGACGGAGAATCGGTCTTTTTAGACAGTGGAACAACGACGCTGCAAATCGCTCTTGCCTTGCGGGGAAAGGCAATAACCATCGCTACAAACAGCATGGATGTTGCACAGGTCTTTAGCGATGATTCAAGTGTTGAAGTGATCGTCCTGGGAGGGAGTTTAAGAAAATCAATTCGTTCTCTGGTTGGTTATTTAACCAATGAAATGCTCGGCCGGCTTCATTTTGACAAAGTATTTTTAGCAGCTAATGCGGTTGATCCAGAGTTAGGTGTAACTACCCCTAATCTTATTGAAGCGGAAACCAAAAGCCATATGGTGCGGGCAGGCAAAGAAGTTATTTTAGTGATGGATCATTCTAAGATTTGGGAAAAGTCAATGTGCAAGATTTGCAGCCTGGATGAAATCAATCTATTACTCACGGATGATGGTTTAGAGGAATCTGAAGTTAAAGGACTCAGCCAGTATGTTCAAGTACAAATTGCAAATTGATTCGAATAGAACGATGTGCCGGAGGTAAAAATACAGAAACAATGAAGGGATGAATTCATGAACATGCTAAAGCAGGCGAGAATTGTAACCGTAACGCTAAATCCGGCCTTAGATCAAACGATGTATTTTTCTCAATTTAATATAGGTCAGGTTAATCGTGTCGGTAAAGAACGCCTAGACCCTGCTGGAAAAGGTGTTAATGTTGCAAAGGTTATTAAGAGTTTAGATCAAGAGGTCACGGTTACAGGTTTTTTGGGACGCGAAAATTCAAGAATTTTTGAGGAATACTTCCAAACCCATCAGATTCATGATCAGTTTATCAGAGTTGATGGAGCCAATAGGATCAATACAAAAATCGTTGACGAAAGCAACAAACAAGTGACTGAGATCAATTTTCCGGGAATAAAATACTCGGCCTCGGATTTAGAAAAGCTGGAATGCAAGATGGAGCAGCTGGCAGAAGAATCTCAAATTTTCGTTTTATCGGGAAGCTTGCCCGAAGGGGCAACTATAGGGATATACCGAGAATTTATTGAAGTATTGAAGCAGTATCACTGTAAGGTTTTTCTGGATACAAGCGGAGGAGCTTTAGAAGAAGGCATCAAGGCAAAACCCTTTGCCATCAAACCGAATGTCTATGAATTGGAGCAATTGATGGGTTATTCCATGGAACATGAGAGGGATATTTTAGGTGCTATAAATACGTTGATAGCTGAGGGGATTAACAAAGTGATCGTTTCTTTAGGGGAAAAAGGAGCTTTGGTGGCAGACGGGTCAAAAGGACTCATCGTTACCCCGCCTGATGTCCAGATTGGCAGCACGGTTGGAGCCGGAGACGCTCTTGTTGCAGGACTGGTGTTTGGAGAGGCTAAAGGGATGCCTCTTGAGGAACAGGCCCGTTGGGCAACGGCTGTTGCTGCAGCTTCCGTAGCCAAACCGGGTACCCAAGCGGGTACGCTGAGAGATGTGGAGAAACTTTTACCTCATGTAATAATTAAGGAAGTGAAGGTGTAAGCCATGAAAATTACGGATCTTTTAGCGAATGAATCGATATTATTAGGACTTAAGGCAGAAACGAAGGAAGAGGTCTGGGAAGCACTGGCCCATAGTTTGGTCAAAATTGGTGCAGTTGATAATATTGCCAAATATCTAGAAGATGTCGCAATTCGGGAAACGAAGGGAACAACCGGAGTTGGATTTGGGGTAGCTATTCCCCATGCCAAGTCTGAAGGAGTAAAACGACCGGCTTTGGCAATGGCTCAACTAAAAACACCCATTGATGTGCAGTCACTTGACGGTTCCAAAGCCGATTTGTTTTTCCTTATTGCGGCACCTCTTCAAGGAGAGGATATTCATTTGCGGGCACTCTCCAAATTAGCCCGGTTGCTCATCCACAGTTCTTTTTTAGAATCTCTTCGAGGAGCTAAAACTCCTGAAGAGGTAAAGGAGGCGATTGGAGCTTACGAAAGTTAAAGAATGAGACAAACAATCAAAGAGTAGGAGGATTGGTTATGAAATTTGTAGCAATCACATCGTGTCCTACAGGTATAGCCCATACCTATATGGCGGCAGAAGCACTTCAAATGGCGGCTCAGGAAATGGGTTATGAGATTAAGGTTGAGACCCAAGGGTCTGTAGGTGCAGAAAACGTTCTGACTGATGAAGATCTGGCACAGGCAAAAGCGGTTATTATTGCGGCAGACACATCGGTAGATAAAAGCAGATTTACCGGAATGCCGATTATTGAAGCTTCGGCAAAAGATGCCATTAAAGACGCTAAAAGTTTGTTGATTCAAGCTGCAAATGTTCAAGAAAGTTCAATTCCTAAGGAAACGGTTAAGCCGGATAAAGGTGAGGAGAAGAGACCGCAAAAAGGTGTTTATAAACATCTCATGACGGGTGTATCCTTTATGATTCCTTTCGTTGTTGCCGGTGGTCTTCTGATTGCATTAGGTTTTGCCTTGGGAGGAATTTATGTTTACAAAGTTCCGGGAAGCTTTGGAGAAACCCTATTCTCAACAGGTAAAGCTGCATTTGCACTAATGATCCCTATTCTAGGCGCTTATATCTCTTATTCAATAGCGGATAGACCAGGACTTGTTCCCGGTATGGTCGGTGGATATATTGCTGCAAATAATGGCTCGGGATTCCTCGGGGCAATGGTTGCCGGTTTTGCGGCAGGATATATTGTGCTTGGTATTAAAAAGTATGTCAGACTTCCAAAATCCTTACAGGGATTAATGCCCATCCTTGTTATTCCCGTTCTTTCATCTGCAATTATGGGTTTGCTTATGGTTTATATTATCGGTAAACCGATGACTTTATTTAACACCGCATTGTCTTCATGGTTGACTTCATTAAGCGGCACAAATGCTGCTGTACTGGGAATTATTTTAGGCCTGATGATGGCTTTTGACATGGGTGGTCCTGTGAATAAGGCAGCCTACACTTTCGCAACAGCGACAGTCGCAAGCGGCAATCCATCTGCAATCATGGCTGCAGTTATGGTGGCCGGTATGGTTCCCCCTCTGGGCATAGCCCTTTCGACAATCATCGCTAAGAAGAAATATACCCTTGAAGAAAGAGAAGCAGGCAAGGCCAATTGGTTACTGGGATTATCGTTCATAACGGAAGGAGCCATTCCATTCGCAGCGGCAGATCCAATTCGGGTAATTCCGTCGATTATGGCAGGTTCGGCAGTTGCTGGAGCTTTATCCATGGTATTTGGAAGTACAATTGTCGTTCCTCACGGTGGAATATGGGTTTTAGCCATTCCGCATGTGGTGACGAATTTGGGACCCTATATTATTGCTCTAATTGCAGGTACCGTTGTCTCAGGCCTCATTCTTTCAGTTGTTAAAAAACCGTTGGAAAAATAGATCCAAACACAATGGAGGAACCTCAAATGATTACACGGGAAATTACGATCAGAAACAGCTCAGGGCTGCATGCCAGACCGGCCTCTTTATGGGTTCAGATGGCCAGCCGTTATAAAAGCAGTATTAAAATTAAAACGGACAGTACTGAGGTTGAGGGTAAAAGTATTCTCGGTATTTTATCCCTTGGCTTAACCGCTGGAAGCAAGTTTCAACTCATTGTAGACGGGGAGGATGAAGTTGAAGCGGCAGATAGTTTGGAAGCCCTCCTTGTTCAATTAGAAGAATAGGACTGATTTTAAACCAGGATAGGTAAAAAAACATGAAAGAAAAATTTTTGCAGGGTATAGGAGTTTCGTCAGGTCATGCCCAGGGTCAAGTTTGGGTTCTTAAGACTCAAACGTTAGAAACAAACAAAGAGTTTATCGGGGACGCTGATTCTAGCCAAGAACTGGGACGTTTACAGAACGCAATTGAGCTGACCGCAAAAAATCTAACCCATTACGAGGAAAAGGCCCGTTTAGAACAAGGGGACGAGGTTGCTCAAATTTTTGTGGCCCACAAACTTTTGCTTTCCGACCCTTCGTTTATGGGCGAGGCCCAAAAGCGGATTGAGTCAAAAAGCTTAACAGCAGAGCAAGCGTTAAGAGAAGTTGCTGAAGAAGCGGTTAAGATGCTGAAAAGCATTCCAGATCCGTACTTTCAGGAACGCGCAGTGGATGTTCAAGATGTATTAGAGCAACTGCTGCAAAATCTGTTGGGCCCCAAAGGTTCGAGTATTTCCTCCTTCCCGGAGGAAGGAAATTGGATTGTCTTGGCGGAAGAGTTAACTCCGGCTCAAACCATTTCTTTGCCAAAGGAACGTGTTTTAGGATTCATTGTACTCAAAGGAGGAAAAACCTCTCATGCTGCAATTCTCGCCCGGACCTACGGTATTCCGGCGGTATCAGGAGTTGATGCTTCATGGCAGGAACTCACCGGTTTAGAGTGGGCTGAATTGGATGGTGATGAAGGTTGGGTCAAGGAATCTCTTGCAGGTATGATGAGTACGAAAACAAGTGTCGACACTGTCATGGAGGAACAGGAGTATCTGCCAGGAACTCCACTTGCAGATATGGTGCTTGCGGCTAATGTGGGAAGTCCGGCTGATATACCCTTAATTCAGAATTTCAAGGCTCAGGGGGTTGGCCTTTATCGCACAGAGTTTTTGTTTATGGGCGAAAAACTTCCTTCTGAGGAAGAGCAGATCGAGGCTTACAGCAAGGTTATTGCTGCCTGTGCTCCGCATCTGACAGTGATTCGAACGCTGGATATCGGCGGGGACAAAAAAGCTCCGGCATTGAACCTGCCTAAAGAGCAAAACCCATTTTTGGGTGTACGGGCTTTACGACTCTGTTTTCAAAGGCCGGATATATTTAATGTTCAGCTTAGAGCAATCTGGCGGGCTTCAGCAGCAGGACCAACAGCAGTTATGTTTCCGATGATTGCAACGCTTGAGGAATTAGAGAAAGCGAAAGAACTGCTCTATTTGGCAAGAGATGAGGTCATCAACGAAGGGTATACCGTAGGCAAACTTGAGGTTGGTATGATGATCGAGATTCCCTCTGCGGCTTGGAACGCCAAAAGTTTTGCAGCAAAAGTTGATTTCTTCAGTATCGGAACCAATGATCTGACACAATATATGCTGGCAGTCGACAGGGAGAATAATGAACTGATGAATTTATATCAACCGTATCATCCCGCTGTCCTAGGGATGATTGCCAGGGTTAGCCAAGCCGCTGAAAAGGCAGATATTTGGGTAGGCATTTGCGGCGAGGCTGGAGGGGATCGTTTGTTAGCTCCTTTCTTTGCCGCTTTAGGAATTAAGGAACTGAGCATGGCACCTGGCTCATTAACCCATGTTCGTCAAACTTTGGCCAAGTTTAAATTTGACGCTGAGGAAAAAAGAAGGTTTGTTGAATCCGTTTTGGATTGCGCAACAGTCGGCGAAGTTCTAGAACAGCTTAAGCGTATTTAATTAATGCCTGTTTTAGTATTTTAGGGTTGAACCTAAGACAATGAAGGCTTCTCTTTTGGGCTAAGACCAAAAGAGAAGCCTTTAAGATCATTGATCTAGAGAGAGTTAAAAGTTTACGCAGGTTAAAAAAGGTATATAATAATTCTAATCAGATTGATCTCTTAATTGAAAATATATTCCTTTAAATTTTATGTAATTTTAGTATTGAAATTCGATAAATCCTATGATAGTATATACAAGTGTCACGGGACATGCCGATGTAGCTCAATTGGTAGAGCAGCTGATTTGTAATCAGCAGGTTACAGGTTCGAGTCCTGCCATCGGCTCCATATGAATCTACACCCGCAATCGATTGCGGGTTTTTATTTTATGCAGTGATTACAAAAAAACTGAGTTTGGGGACATTTGGGAATATTGTTGAACATTAATTGGAAAAGCTTAGACCTATAGCTGGGTCTAAGCTTTTTTATCTATAAACGTTTAAAAGAAAGTGCATACTATTCGTTATAAAAATCTAAATTTCAAAAACCAATTTAGAATGAGGGTGGGTCAATTATTACAGATAAAGTATGAGCTAAATCACAGTATTTTAGTGGGGTTTACTTTATTATGGGTTTAACAGGATGAGGTGATGATATGGGCAACGTAATTGATCTCTCAAAGTCAGTTTATGAAATATGCATAGAAAACCCTGAAGTGATTGACATTATGAAGGACTTGGGGTTTGAGGATATTGCTAAGCCAGGCATGTTAAAAACAGCAGGGCGTTTTATGACTCTGCCTAAGGGGGCAGCACTAAAAAAGATAAGCTTTGATAAACTGAAAGAAATATTGGTCAATAAGGGGTATCAACTAATAGATCAATAAACCCAATTAAATGTTTGGAGGGAATACAATGAGCGAATTAATCAATAACCGTGAATATCGACAAAAGGTTTTAAAAGAACTAATTATGGAATTGCATCATGGTAAAAGCGTTGAGGAAGTAAAATCTCGTTTTGAGAAATTAATCGAAGGGATTTCAGCAAGCGAAATCTCTGAGATGGAGCAAGCACTCATCCGTGAAGGGATGCCTGTTGAGGAAATTCAGAACCTTTGTGATGTCCATGCTGCTGTTTTTAAAGGCTCGATCGAAGAAATTCATAGCCCTCAAAAAGTAGAAAATATCCCCGGTCACCCTCTTCACACATTAAAACTTGAAAACCGTGAGCTGGAAAAGCTGATTAGAGATACCATTTTACCCGGTTTAGAAAGGTTAAGTTCCTCTGAAAGTGCTGAAGATATTCAAAAACTAAGAAAAGCCTTTGAAACGTTATGGGAAATAGATAAACATTATAGCCGTAAGGAGAATTTAATATTTCCTTTGATGGAGAGGCATGGGATCACAGCTCCGCCTAAAGTAATGTGGGGTGTTGATGATGAAATTCGGGAAGCTCTTAAAGAAGTGCGAAGAGCTTTAGCCGGCGATCCGGTCAATATGGAATTAGTTCTAGAAAAAGGCAAGGAAGTAGCCAATCGAGTTCAGGAAATGATTTTTAAAGAGGAGAATATCCTGTTTCCTATGCTGCTGGAATCCTTTACAGAGGACGAATGGGTGCAAATCGCGGAAGCGAGTGATGAAATCGGTTACTGCTTGGTCACACCATCAGGCCATTGGAAGCCTGTTCGGGGGAAGACTGAAAAAGAAAGTACCGAGGGGGAAAAGAACACGGGTGAAGTGCCTTTCCAAAACGGGGTTATACAATTTGATGCGGGACAGCTATTACCCGAAGAGATCAATGCGATTTTAAACACCCTGCCCTTGGATATTACGTTTGTGGATAAGGAAGGGGCGGTAAAATACTTTACCCAAGGAAAAGAACGGATCTTTGCCCGGGCGAAGACTGTCCTCGGAAGAAAAGTTGAGAATTGCCATCCTCCCGCAAGTGTTCATGTTGTTGAAAAGGTCGTTGAAGAGCTCCAATCGGGGAAAAAGGATCATGAAGATTTCTGGATTAAACTCGGTGACCAATTTGTCCTTATTCGGTACTTTGCAGTCAGAAATGCTGCAGGGGAATATTTGGGAATCATGGAAGTTACCCAAAATATCAAGCCGATTCAAGCAATTACCGGTGAAAAGAGATTAATGTCAGAATAAAAACTCCTCTAAAGCAATTTAAAACAAAACTGGCACCGCTCGAAAGGCGATGCCAGTTTGCTATTTAACTTAGGAACTAGAACTAACGCTTTTACAACTTAAACTTAGATACCTCATGAATTAACTCTTGAGCAATATTGGATAGGCTATCCACATTCTGAGCGATCGTTTCCATTGACGCCAGTTGTTCTTCCGATGAGGCAGAGATTTCCTCCATACCTGCTGAAGTTTCTTGAATGACTCCGGAAATATTATTTGATTCATCCTCAACTTGTTTGACTTGATGATTAACTTCATTTAAAGCCGCGGCAATCTGTTCAGTCATGTTGACAACGCCGGTAACGGAATGAAGAATTTGCTCAAAGCTTTCTTTCGTTTGATCCCCTATTTTTTGAAGTTCTTCAACAATGTACTGTGCATTATTTAACTTATTTACCGTAATATTAACTTTGCCGTCAATATTTTGAACAATCGTTTCGATCTCTTTTGTCGAAGCACTCGATTGTTCCGCCAGCTTTCTAATTTCTTCTGCTACAACTGCAAAACCTCTGCCATGTTCTCCTGCCCTGGCTGCCTCAATTGAAGCGTTTAGAGCTAAAAGATTTGTTTGCCCGGCTATAGAAGTAATAGCTTCAATAATTTTTTTGATATCACTCGTCATTTGGACTAATGCTTGAACCGAAATTGCTACTTCTTCCGAAATCTCATTATTCTCAGCTATCTTTTGGCTTTGCAGGCTAACAACGCGTTGTCCATCCGTTGCAACTTTTAAAGAGTCCTTGGCTTTTATCGCTCCATCCATAGTTGCTTTCGTCGTTTCTTCTATAACTGTTGTTACATTCAGAATCGCAGCATTCGTATTTTGAACCATTTCCGTTTGCGCAGTATTTCCTTCAGCCATTTGATTAATTGTCGTTACGACTTGGGCAAGAGTTTGGTTCGTTTCATCCGTTGTTTTTACTAAGTGCTCAGAATCTGAGGCTACTTGAGTTCCTAAATCTTGAATCTTTTTAAGGAGCTGCCCCAGACTCTGTCTCATGACTTGAATGTCCTGGATTAAAAGACCAAGCTCGTCTTTTGAAGCAATCTTTAAATCAACCTCTCTAAGATCTCCTGAAGCAATTTGATGTATAACTTTCGAAAGTTGAAGTAAGGGTTTAGTAAAACTTGATGTAGCAAAATATCCTAATCCGACGACTAGAATTATTACTAAGATAAGGATGCCGAGAAGTGTATAAATTAAGTTTGTTCTTGCTGCCATAGCAATAGTGTAGGGGATCTCCACGCAGATTAACCAATTCGTCTTGTCATCCCGGATTGAACTGAAAAGAATTTTTTCTCCTTTCTCATTCGTTGTCACAATCGTTTTATTTGAGCCAGTTAATCCGTTAACAATATAATTTTGTTTGCTCAGATCTTTTTGTTCCTTGACATAGTTGGTATTGGGATGGGCAAGAATCTTTCCGTCCTTACCGACAACATATACAACAGAACCATCTTGTGAGAGTTTTTTAACGAAATCGCTAACTTGAGTAAGCTCGATATTCGCTTGTAAAACGCCAACAATTTTTCCGCCTTCAGATTCCCTAACGGGTGTGGCAATAATCACAACGAGATGTCCTGTTGCTTTGGCTACAAGTACTTCAGAGATAGCTTCCTCATTTCCTTTAAGTGCCGCCTGGAAAAAATCTCGATCATCAACTTTTTGTAAAGCGTCATTATTGCTTTTAACCAGTTGCTGTCCGTTTGCATTATCCAAAGTAATGACTAAATCGGGATTTACTTTTGTTGCCTCGACAAGTTTCGATTTGGCATTGGCAACATCGAGTTGGCGAATAGCAGTAAGTTGAGCCAATAACTTTAAAGTCGTTAAATCATTTTTAATTAAGCCGTTAATTTGGATTTGGGCATTTGCAGCCTTTTCTTCAGCCTCTTTGGAAGCATTTTGCTGAGAATAAGTATTTAGGAAATAAAATGCCGAAGAGGATACAAGGATGAGGGGAATAAGACTCGTCGATAAGATCATTAGAAAGAGTTTTGTTCTCAATTTCATAGTTTTCCCTCCAGTAAATTAATTAAAATAAGCCGCCTAAGCTTTGGGTCATGGCGACTTTACCTTTTTAGCGGTAGCCTGGCAGTCATCAGCCGAACTGGAAGACCCATGGCTTTGCGTCATTAGCTTTCGCTAATTTTGCTTTTGTCGCATTTATTAAATTCGAAAATATGTTAGATTGACAATAATCATTCATCATACATCATACCACTTATTTTGATTTCTTACACTAACTATTGGATAATTTACTTAAAAAATGAAAATTAAAGGCAAATTTTTGTTTTAATGAAAAAAAGCATTGCCTTTAGCTGTTTTTACAGGTAAAGGTAATGCTTCTTTATAAATATTAAATTCTAAGCAATTAGGTTTTTATACTGGAAATCGAATATAGAATGTCGTTCCCTTAGATGATGTTACAATATCCATCTTAGCATTATGACGTTTTATTATATTTTTGCAAATCATAAGCCCCAGCCCTGTACCCGCCTCCTTCGTTGTAAAAAAGGGAACTCCAAGCTTAGCGAGTACTTCGGGTTCAATCCCTTTGCCTTGATCAATGATCGCGAGAACAACTTCATCTGAGTCCATATATGTTTTTACCTTAAGATCCTTACCTGCTTCCATGGCTTCAATGCCATTTCGGACAAGATTGAGGATTAATTGGCGAACCTCTTTTTCGTTGAGAGATATATCCGTAATTTCCCCTAATTCTTCGACTATTGTTATTTCTGATTGCAGAGCATCTGCATGGATTAAGGGGGAAAGGGTTTGAATAATAGTATTTAAATTCTGGAGCTCTAAATCTTCAGTTTGATTTTTAGTAAGGGAAAGGAATTCGGTAATAATGCAGTTTGCTCGTTCGAGTTCGTTAATCATTAATTGATAGTAATCCTGATATTGTTGAAGATCACTCTTCCAACCCAGCATTTGCAGAAAACCTTTCACAGTCGTTAGAGGATTTCTAATTTCATGTGCGATTCCAGCGGCCATCTCTGCAATAAGATTCATCCGGTCAATACGTGTAATATCGTATTCAATTTTTTTCTTATCTGTAATATCTATTCCGGTTTTAAGGATATATCGTGTATTAGTCTCATCGGTGAAAAATCGCCCATTAACGCTATAAATCCTGCCAGATTTTGTTGTCAGTTCCCAAGAGAACGGTTCTTTATCAGTTAAATCATTAAGTAAAGGGCAGTTTGGACAAGGATGATTATATCCTCGAACTACATCGTAACATTTCTTTTGCCCCGGATCCCCAAAGATTTGTTTAAAAACGCGATTATAATACGGAATTGAAAAGTCAGGAGCAAGCAGACAAACGAATTGCGGTAATTCATCCAGCAGGGAGAAGATCATTTTTGTGTCGATTTTCTGCTCGAGATATTGAGGATATGGGTTTTCAAAAGCCAATGTTAAGACCCCCAAAAATATCCTTTTGTTACCAAGTAAAGTAATTCGACTCGAGCCATCAAAATCCTTTAATTAATGATGAGCAGTATTCAGAATATTTGATGGATGATGAAAATAAAATAGGACCATTTATGTAATTACACGAAAATGAAGAAAGGTAAGCACCCAAAGAAAACCTCTTTCATAAACTATGATAAGCGATTGACGGCTGAGCATAGAAAGGGGAGCTTGGAATTGGATGGGTTAAGCTTAATTTTTATACTCGCTGTTGTCGTTGAAAAACTTGTTGATCTTTTTAAAACAGTCGTATACGCAATACCTTTTCTTCCTGAAAAATTTAAGCCCATCACACTTGAGCTGTTGAGTTTAGGGGTAGGAATTATGCTTGCTTATGAAACGAATAGCAACTCGCTTACACTTATGGGTGTAAAGACCATCGATCCTTTAGTGGGGATTATCATTACAGGATTAGTGATCGGGAAAGGTTCAAACTTCGCGCACGACTTTTTCCACTATGTTAATCAAAAACAAAACGGTACGATTAAATAGAGGAGGCGATTAATACGGCTTATCCGATAACCCAGCAGCTGCTGAACTTTAATCGGTCAAACGAAGGGCTAAGCCCTGAGGGCTTTGTGATCCATGCAACGGATACATTGGGTGCTACGGCCCAAAATGAGTATAACTACTTCAACACGGCTTATCGGGGAGCATCGGCACATTATTTTGTCGATTGGACTGAGATTATCCGGACGATCCCTGAGAATGAAGTAGCTTTTCATGCAGGGTATACGGCAAACCATAAATTCCTTTCTGTAGAAATCTGTGAACCTTATGGCGTAAATCAGACGCTTTTTGAGGAGGCATGGAAACGCGCGATTTGGTTAGTCGCTGACGCCTGCCTTCGTTATGGGTGGATTGTCCGGGATCGAATTTTTTCACACCAGGATATTTCCAATAGGTATCAAGAAACCGATCACACGGACCCGATTGGCTATTTTGCACGTTATGGTCGGACTTGGGCTGATTTTTTGACAGACATTGAACAAAAAATCCAAGAACTAAAACAAGAGCAGGGAGGAGACATTCCAGTGAAAAATTTAATTCTCGTAGGTCATGGTCCGGATGAGCGAGCAGCAGGGTATCTTGCAGATTATTTAAGAGCACCTATAGCCTATCTGGATGGGGTTCAAGAAGAGGATCTCAATTCTGCTCAAAATATTTATGTTGTTGGCGGAAACTTTAAACCCATTGAGCGAGCTCAGCTGATTTCAGGTGCAGACCGTTATAAAACGTGTCAAAAAGTTCTAGACTTCATCCAAACGGGGAACTTTTAATACAGGGAAGATTTAGAATGAGATACTCAAATAAAAGTAAACGAGGCAAGTCGTAAGGCTGCCCCGGTTTTCTTTTTTATGGGCTGGTACTAGAGCAATGTACGATAAGCGGAGAGAGTCATTTCGCCGATTTTTGACCAAGAGTAATGTTTACGGATATGCTGAGTTAAAGGCTCAGGTGAAAAGGTTAAGGCTTTTTCCAGAGCAGCCTTTAAGCTTTCCTTCTGAAAAGGATTCATATAAACGGCCATATCTTTGAAGTACTCGGTTGTCGAGCCTTGATCTGTAGAAACAATAACAGCCCCGCAAGCACCGGCTTCCAGGCTGGAGAGCCCTGGCGTTTCAAACCAACTTGGGAGCGCGTGAATTTTAGCGGCTGCATAAGCAGAGGCAAGAAGTCGTCCCTGCAAGGTGCCTAAATAAAGGACATTGGAATACGAACGAATTTTTTCAAAATATGCGGCATCATTAATGGGTCCGGCTAAAACGAGAGTTAGACCAAGTTCGTAACAAGCTTTTGCGAGTGAGGCCTGGTTTTTACGTGAGGCTATTCGTGCGATACAGAGAACGAACTGCTCAGGCAAATCGGGGCAGCTTTCCCGAAAAAGGGATTCGTCAATTTCAAGATATTCTTCGGGAAAACCATTGGGAATAACTTTATAGGGTGTATTCACCTGAAAATCTTCCTGGATCAAATCCATTTCTAATTGTCCGTTGGGCAGGAGCAGATCGCAATCCTTGAACAATTGCCCTCTCCAGGGCTGATGGGCTTCCCATTGGGTTAGGGATAACGAACTTTCTGCCCTTTGTTCAAGGAATTTTTGCATATTCCAATAGATAGGGGAGAGAACCACCGATTTTTTCTGTAATTTTGCATTTTCAAAATACATGGAGGCATCCGATACCCGCGTAGCATTGAAAATATGGACGAGGTCATATTCTTTGAGTTTGACATGAGGATCAAGAGACAGATGAATTTCAACTCCGAGTTTTTGCAGAGCTTGTGCTGTCGCCAGGAGCTGGACCGTATCTCCAGCCGGATTTTGACGATAATCGGAACGAATTTGGAAAAGAACTTTCACTATCAAAACCCCTTATTAATCAGTCTAATGAATGGACTTAACATAGACTTTTAATGCTTTAATCAGCGTTTGAGGATCAACCTTGTAAAGTTGAGCAACCTGCCCAACACTCTGATAGAGTAAGTGTTTTGCCCCTCAGCTATAAACGGGTATCCCATACTTAGAAAAGACTGATCGAAGTTCAGGATGTTCAGCCAAAAGTTCCCCTAAATTCATTTTTTCGTTAATCCGAACCATCTCTCCCAAAATCCTTTCTTTTCTTTAGTTTGTTTAAGTTGGACTATTTTCTCCTCAAGAGAATGTAAGGCTTGTAAGGTCTCAAAATCTTGTTTTTTCAAGGATTCTATAGCCGCGGAAAATACTCTCGAATTTTGTTTCATGAGAGAAGCGAGAGGTTCAAGTGAGTTCGGAAGAGTATCCATTTTCTTATCAAGAGAGATCAAGTTATCCATAATGGTAGATAACGTATCTTCGATTAGGTTAAGATTCGTCATGAGTTCAGCTTCATTTGTTGTACTGGAATCTTTAGCTTCAGGAGGTAAAACAGATTCGCTGGTATTAGAGATCTTGGGTTTATTCGATTCCGGGAAAGGAATAGCGTTAGTAACGGGATGAATGAGGGGTGCCGTATAATTAAATATAGGAACAGCAATGGCGTCGTTTTCAATGAGTAGAGAAGAAGACTGGATGAGATCAATAAATAATGGGACATATACGTCTTCAGAATCGATAAGCCACTCTGTGTGATTGATTCCGAATTCTGACTTTTGAACAAGATTTGTTGGCAAATGCTTTGAGGGGAAATTTGAAACAAGATTCCAATGATGCTGATTAAATTGAAATAGCCGTTCTTGATCCGTGTTAACCAGCAAACTAAGATTTCCTTCGGACTGAAATACGCCAAATCCTTTCCAAGGACCGCTGATTTCCTTAAGAGAATTACCTTCAATTCTCCACGTACTCCCAAAATCACATAAATTTATGCGTGAGGCAAAGCCAATTTCATATTTTTCTGTGCCGGGTTGTTTGGCTGCGTAAAATAGATATCCTCGATCGCCGGAAAGAATTAGGCCGGTCATATCAATAATTTCGCGAGGAATGCTGAGATCTTCTTTGCGCTGCGCCCAAATATGATAGGCTCCGTTAAAAAAATTGGATAAAAGTGCGGAACGATTCCCTAAAGAGGTCATCATCAGGAGATGAAGGTTCGATTTGGAGTCGAGCAGGACACGATAAACAGGATAGCGTGGATGGACGACCTCTCCTAACTGTGCTGATTTCCAAGTTTGGCCGTTCCAAAGATGATGGGTAATACGCCAAACATCAGGAAGGGAAAGGTGAGAAGCTGCATAAAAGATATGGATCACCTTATCCACGGGAAGAAGAATAAGCCGTGCATAACGGTTGTTGCGTGTATCGAGATTACCCAGAGAGGTTGTATGATGTGTACCTGTGGTTGAAACGATGGTGTAACAGAGTTCACCTGATGTTTTGATATACGCTAAATGAATTTGATTGGGGGTTTCGGCAATTCCCTGAGCAAGAAGTATGGGTTCTCTAAGTTCAAAAAGAGGACTCTTATTTGCTTTAGAGGATAAGAAAATCCCTTCTGAAGTTGTCTCCAGGAAGAAAGAAGAGTCTTGATTGATAAGTAAAGAACGAGTGGATAAAGGAAAAGCGGGCAATGGATACACCTCCTTGTTAGAGACTAGGGCTGTCATTGACAGCCCTAGTCTCTTTAAAACAGTTCCCCTGAGTAATGAAAGGAAAGAAGATTAGAAGCGAGGAACAGGACTGGGTAACTGAGGAGGGAAGAAATCTGTCGGGAAAGGTGTCAGATTTGGATTCAAGAAATCGACGCACGGGCTCTCAGAGGGGAATTCTTCGCAGAATGGAGGCTCAGGGCAATAACCAAAGGCATTGATCGCAAGTTGTACAAAACCGGTAAGTTTAGAAATGACGAAGCTACCCACGGCCAGAATAACATCAGTATCGGAAATCATTGCTGGAACTAAAAGCTCACTGCGTGTTTCCACTCTAAGATTGAAATCAAACTCTGAACGTGTCGGTGGATGGTAAATGACGATATCCTTGAGGATATCCGGCAGGCAGCCCGTGATTGGAATGATTGTGCCTGCAGCATTTCTCACCCTTAAAGTGAAGCAAATACGAACGGTGAATTGAGCACGGGCGAAGTTAGGACGACTGGGAATTGGAGTGATAATGATGCTTTCCGGAAGAATTACTCCATTGTTAAAAGTTATGCTGACGAAGGTGAATGGTCCTCCGCTTGTCGGGAGCGCTACTGGAAAGTCGTTAAAACACTCCCTTTGCTGACAACTGAAAAATACTTTTTCGACGATGATACAGACTCTCTCTTCATATGGATCGAATTGTAATAAATCTGACATGCTGTAATTTTCCCTCCTTTATACTGGTTTCGGGGTATTTTATTCAGAGTGTGATTTATATGTGACTCCTTGAAATTAGGGGTTAAACGTAATATTTTTGAAGAATTTTATGAATTTCTTCTGCTTGTTTTCTCCAGTCATTTTCAAGAGCAAAGGATCTCCGAACAGACTTATTTACGGGATCTATCAAGGCGTTATGAAGGAATTTCGAAAAATGAGCCGGATCTGAAGAAAGATAAAGACTAGGGCAGGGTGATCGGCTTAGTTCGGGTAAGGGGGTTGCGGCGATGGGAAGTCCGGCAGCGGCGTATTCATAGAGCTTTATGGGATTACAGCCTTGTGTCATAGCAGTCAGCTTAAACGGAATAAGGCCGATTTTAAACTGTTGGAGATAAGACGGAAGAAGGGAATAGGATTTCAGCCCAAGATAGCTTAGATTATCCGCTTTCAACGGAAAACAGGTTAACTTAATGAGTGCCCCGATAAAGACAAAATGGAAAGCCGGATTTTGGGATATCACCTTTTGGAGTAAGTCCCAATCCAGCCAGGGAGCAATTGCACCGCTATAACCGACTATGGGTTTGCCTTCGGGCAAGTCGGGAGGATTATTTTGCGAGACTGAAAAATGCTGGGAATCAACACCATTGGGAACAAGATGGACTGAGGGATGCTTAAGTGAGAGTTGCCTAAAAAGAGAATATGATGAAGCGAATACCAGATCTGCTTGTGTGAGCATAGCAGGCAAATACCTTTCCCATTCGGCAAATTCATCCTTGGGTTCATCAGAAGAGTCAAATACAACATAGTCAGGTTGGTACTGCTTGATTAGATGAACATGTGTGGGGAAGGTTAACCAAAGAATGCGCGGACGGGTGTGAGGAAGGGACAAAGAGGAGAGCCCTTGACAAAGATAGAGTGTATCTGAAAGTTTATGGACACTGGGTTGTGTAAAGGAGCCGATATCTTCGTAAAGCACTGTATAGCCTAAAAGGGAAAGCTGTTTCATCAATTGTTGAGGACGCTGAACCATCCAGTTCCAAGGAATTGTTGGGGGATAAATAATTGTGGGCAATTCAATTCCTCCCGCAGATGCTGTTATCTCATATAAAGCATATGCATTCGGATTGGAAGATAGAGTAGGGGTATATGTCCATAATGAAAAGAAGAAGGCTGAAGATAAAATGAACTGCCCCTTTAATTAGCAGGGGCAGTTCAATAATTTTTAACTTCCTCTTTACGATTAAGCTCAATTGTGCATCAACTATTTGCGAGATATAACAGTTCTTTTAATACCTAGCGCCTTACTTGCGCTAAAAGATATTACAGCGGATAGAACACTAAATAGTGCTCCCATTTTAGCCGCTCCTTGAAGAGCTAAATCGGTAAAAGCTACTCCAGCAACAAATAAGGCAACTGTAAGACCTATTGATGCAACCAATCCACTTACAAAAAGGTCTTTGTGATTCATTCCTTTAGGTAACGGGAAGCCCAATAATCCAGAAAGCCAACCCATAATAAATATTCCGGAGGTTTTGCCAATTAACAAAGCTATGAACACGAACCAGGTTACTGCATTTATTTCGGAAAACTCAACACCGGCATTCGTTAAACCAAATAATAAGAGCCCTAAATCTACAAAGGCTTTCCAATCGTGTTCAAATTGCTTTAAAGTCGAATGATCTCTTGAAGCATCTTCAAATAGGTGTGCTTTTTCCTTTTTAGGATGGGGTAGAAATGGAACGATGAATACTAAGGCTAGGGATGAATGAATACCTGACAGATAAAGACCAAACCAACTCAGTGCACCGCCAAAAAGGATATATGGCCAATAACTTTTTATCTTTGCTTTTTTTAGGGAGAAAGCAATTAACATTCCGGCAAGAGTAACTAATAACCAAGCCGGAGTTACAGGGCTTAATGGATTCGGATAGAAGAGTGCAATGATCAAAAGACCGATACCATCATCTGCAATAGCTAATAATAATAAAAATGAAACAGCTGGATGATTGGGGCCAAAAACAAGTTTGGCGACCAGCCAGGCCAGAGCAATATCTGTCGCGGTAGGAATACCCCAACCTTTAATGAAATCAGGACTTCCGAAAAAGTGATTAAGAAGGAGATACACAATAGTTGGTCCTAATACCCCTCCAAAGGTAGCCATAATCGGATTAATCGCCCGTTTAAGTGGATATAAGTCTCCGCCGGGCAATAAACTCTGTATGATTTCTACGGTAGCTATTGCAAAAAAGAAGACCATAAATATGTCGTTCACCAAAAAATGAAGGGAAAAGTTCGGGATGATTTGATTATGAACGAAGTTATGATAACTCTCGGGTGAAATATTAGCCCAAATTAAAGCGTAAATTACACCGGTGATAAGAGGAATTGAAAATTCTTGCAAAAAATTATACATTTTCTTTATCCGTTTTCTCACTCTTTATATCCTTCCTTTCTAGATCGAGAACAACAAAAAAAGAGAGTAGTCCAAAATGGAACTACTCTCCCCTAAGAAGTTCAAAAACTTGCAGCTTGGCGATCTTAGCAGTCTTAATTTAGACAGCCGTAGACCCATAGCTTTAGCGCCCTTCACTTTCGCGAAGTTTACCCCAACACAAAGTCAATATTTCATTTTAAAAACGATATTTTTAGTCTAACATATCACCTCTTGGCAGGGCAAGTCAGTCGTCGTCGAATTCTTTTTCATACTTATGACCTCTGGACTGATTAAATCTATTAGAGATAAAAAAGACGGCTACAAATAGTGCGATAAACACGATTAGGAAAAGTATTGAATTGTACCAGGCACTTAAGGGCTTCTTGGAGCCAAGTATGATTGCTCCGTATGCAGCTACTAAGATAAAAAGAGTTAGAATCAAATTCTTTATAGATTGCTTATTTCCTCGTTCACTATAAATACTTACTTTCATCATGTGCATTCGGATAAACTGATAGATTGGGAAAAATATTAAGATCAAATACTCAGTAAGACTTTCCATTAAGCTCATATGAAAGACCGCAATTTTTACTGTAAACAATAAAGCTGCTCCATACAATATAATAACTGCCATTTCGCTTCTTATCTTATTTTTGGCCTGTTCGATTCTTTCATCCTTCATTTTTATTCCTCCCAAAAAATATCATCTAATGTTTTACCTAACGTTTTACATATGGCTATGCATAACTGTATAGACGGATTAAATCTACCGGCTTCAATCATTCCGATAGTCTGTCTGGTTACACCGACTGCTTCTGCCAATTGCTCTTGAGACATATCTAAAATAGCTCGTGCGGATTTCAACTTAAGATTTTTCAAATAATATCAGCCCTCCTTACATGACAAATTATATAATATAATATCCATTATGTAAAGTATATATTGCATTTGGCAATAAATAATTTGCTGAACGTTTATAGAAACGTTTATAGAAAATACGGCTCAAAATATATTTAAATTTGTAAAAAAGAAAACAGCCTATTCAAGACTGTTTTAAAAATGAGAACATAAATTCAATTTTGATTTTATATTTTATTTTTATTTTGTCCCTGGCAACTATTCATGCGTAAATTCTTGGACATAATAACTTCCGGAGCTGCTGTATACGATACCGACACCAACGTGAGTATACCCGGAATTGAGGATATTTGCTTTGTGGCCGGCACTGCTCATGAAAGCAGCCATGGCTGCATCTACGGAGATGTTTCGAGCAATATTTTCACCAGCAGAATAATATTGAACTCCCGCCATTTTCATCATATCGTATGGACTGCCATACGTCGGAGAAGTGTGGCTGAAGTATCCGTTGGTTTTCATATCATTTGCTTTAGTCTGTGCGACGCCAACTAAGCGAAGATCGACTTTGAGCGGAGCTAAACCAACGTTAGCACGTTCTTGGTTAATCTGATCAATCATGTTCTGTTCTTCCGCACTGATTGAAGTTGCTGCAGGAATGGTAACAGTGCTTGGTGCAGCAGTCGTCGTTGTTTGATTTGTAGTCGGAGCATTCGTTGTAGTTGTTGGTGTTGTAGTCGGAGTGGTTGAAGGTGTATTAGGAGTAGAGCTTGTCGTATTAGCAGGGGGTGTTGTTGGGTTTGAAGTAGTTTGAGTTGTTGTAGGAGTACTGTAATTTGTAAAATAATTTTTTAATGAAATAACGCTTGATCCTGATGTGGGGACAGTAGTTGTAGCTTGAGTCGTTGTGGGAGCCGTATTTGCAACCGCAGGAGTTGTAGACGTAGTTTGCGTTGTTGGAGCAGAGTATACAGGTTGATAGGAACGCAGTGAAATAACTGAGCCATATGCATAATTTGTATTTGCAGCATAAACTGCGGCCTGAGCGGGAACTGTCATGCCAAATATAAAAATTAAGGTTTGAATCGTCAATGCTAAATGAGTCCATTTTTTCATATTTTTCCCTCCTGAAAACTCCTGATTAAATAATAAGTTGTCTGTTCGGGACATCTCGAATTATAACACTTGCTTTCGGACAAACCTACCGGTATATTGTTCCAGTCTTAGTATTGTTTAAATTTAATTTTTATTTAAAAGAAGTATAATAAGGCTAATATCACACTGGGAGGATTTATATGCTGCCAAAAGTTGTTGCGAAATATTGCCCAGAATATACAGCTAATGTCGAAGAAATTTTACGTCAAGGCTTAGATGAGCTTGGCGGAATGTCTGCATATATCAAACCGAATCAAAAAGTTTTACTTAAAGTAAATCTTCTTATGAAAAAACGACCGGAAGAAGCAGTAACAACGCATCCCAGTGTTGTTGAAGCCATGGTTCATTTAGTCCAAGAGGCGGGTGGGATTCCCATCATAGGAGATAGCCCCGGGGGTCCTTATACCGTAAATGCTTTAAAGGGAATTTATGAACGTTCTGGCCTCAAAGAAGTTGCTGAACGTTCGGGAGCAATTCTCAATTTCGATGTTGGACAGACTATTGTCGCCCATCCTTCGGGTAAAATTGTCAAGAGCCTTACAGTGACTAAGAGTGTAACGGATGCTGACGTGGTTATTACCTTATCAAAATTAAAAACTCATGGCATGATGACGTTTACCGGTGCGGTAAAGGTTCTATTCGGCGCAATTCCAGGACTTTTAAAAGCGGAATATCATCTGAAAATGCCTAATTTAAAAAACTTTGCCGATTTGTTAGTGGATATTGTGACGTGGGTTAAGCCTTCTTTAAGTATTATGGATGGGATTGTTGGCATGGAAGGAAACGGTCCTTCGGCTGGAAAACCGCGTGAGATTGGCGCACTTTTACTAAGTGAAGATCCATTTGCTCTTGATGTTGCCGCGTCACATTTGATTGGACTTAAACCCGAAAAGGTTCCCACGATTATGGCTGCTCGTGAACGAGGGCTGACAAGCCGGATGGAAGAGTTGGAGTGGGTCGGAGATGATCGCTCTCTTTGGAGAATTCAAAATTTTATTCTGCCCAAAACATACTCGGTGAATTTTTTGGACATGATTCCCTTGCCGAAGGGGACGAAAAATTTTTTGATGAATCGTTTGCGTCCTCGCCCATATTTTGAACATGAGCTCTGTGTGGGCTGCAAAGATTGTTTTAATAATTGCCCTCCAAAGGCTCTAGTCATGAATGAAGAGAACCGACCTGTAGTAAATTTAGATGTCTGCATTCGTTGTTTTTGTTGTCAGGAACTTTGCCCTCGTCAGGCGGTTCAGATTGTTAAGCCCAGGCTGGGAAGGACGATATTTAGATAGGCGAATTTTCAATATTTGGGTGGTATTTTATTATTAACTGACGTATAATAAAATGAGAATTGAAATATATGTAAAAGCTTAGGGAATTTTACAAAATAAAAGTTATGAAAAAGGCAAAACTGGCGAAAGCCAGTGACGCAAAGTTACGGGTCTTCCATTTATGATGATGATCGCCGGGCCGCCGTACCATTGAGTCGTTATGCCTTTAAATAGGTATAACGACTTTTTATAGTGTTCATAAGGGGGAAGGTAAATGAAAGAATTAAAACGTAAGTCTGTTAAGAAATGCGACAATATTTTAATTCATCCCTTTGTTGAAGAAGCACTTCAAAGTATTGAGCATTATTTACCTTTAATTGATCCGCCGAGGCTTAAGGAAGCTATTAACTTTTTAAGTAAAGTAATTTGGCATATGAGTAATACGAGTCATTTTAATTTAGCAAGAATGCGTTCTTATGATATTCAAACCCATATTCATTCCATAAATGTGGCACTATTTTCGATTCTCATTTCTTTACAATTAGGATTTTCCAAATCATTTATTAGAGAAGTTGCTATCGGAGGATTTTTTCATGACTGGGGAAAACTCCTCGTTCCTAAGCATATTCTTGATAAACCTGAAAGCTTAACGGTTGAGGAATTTGAAGTTATAAAAAAACATCCGATTAATGGTGAGAGGATGTTGCAACGAACTCGGGTTTCGGAAGATGTTCTAAAGACTATACGACAACACCATGAACGGTGGCGCGGTCAGGGTTATCCTGATTCTCTTTATAAATATGATATTCATTTACAAGCCCAGATTGTTGCAATTGCTGATGTTTTTGAAGCTTTAACGGCAGACCGTCCCTATCGAAATGGAATGCATCCTTATCATGCACTGGAAATGATTTTCCTTGAAGAAGATATCAATTTTTCTTCTAAACTTGTTCATTCATTTCGAAGTGCATTATTACTTTATTTTAATTATCCCGTGGTCCGATTAAATACGGGGGAAATCGGACTTGTCATGGCTGTTCCGCTTCGGCTTTTAACTCGACCATTAGTTAAGGTTTTATATGATGAAAAGGGCAGGGGATTGAAGAACGAAAAATTAATAGATTTATCTCAAGAATTAACTTATTTTGTCGATAAATATATCAACACAACAGACATAGTTCCAATGGGACGGATAATATTGAGATAGAACTAATAATTACAAACTTTTATAGTAGTATTTTTAAGGAAAAAGCGACGAAAATCGGTGACGCAAAGCTACGGGTCTTCCACTTAGGGTGATGATCGCCGGGCCGCCGTTCCGGATGAAGTCGTTATGCCGAAATAAGGTATGACGGCTTTTTTATAATTATGCAGAGCTGATATTTTTAAAAATCGTAAGGGAGGCGTTGATTACGAAAGTACTTCAGCTTAATCATGTGCGGGAAGGCATGAAAGTAGCAAAAAGTATTTATGGGCCTCATGGAGAAATTTTACTTGCTGCAGGAGTCTCTCTGAATTCTTTTTATATTAAAAGACTGGAGGAGATGGAAGTAGCTGCAATTTATATTGAAGATGAAGCTACAGAGGGTATTGTCATTAACGATGTTATTTCGGAGAAAACTCGAATTGAAGCGATCAAATTAACAAAAGAGTGTATGAACAATATTAAACTTCAATCGAGTGTGGATGTGGCAAAGGTCAATCAGGTGATTACTGATATTGTCGATGAATTGCTTTCAAATAATAATATTATTGTTCAAGTGCTTGAAATTCGTGCCTTAAATGACCATACCTTCAGCCATAGTGTTAACGTAGCAGTTCTTTCGGTTATTACCGGCATAGCGTTAGGCTTTGATTATAAAAAACTTAAAGATCTTGCTTTAGGGGCTCTTTTTCACGATATTGGCAAAACACTAATGCCGGAAAGTATCTTATTTAAGACTGAGCCTTTAACACAAAAGGAAGAAGAAATTTGGAAAAAACACCCGCTCCTAGGTTTTGATATTTTACGGAAACTGCCAACCATTAATTTAACGAATGCACATATTGCCTTAGAACATCATGAGCGTTACGACGGTAAAGGTTTCCCCAGAGGTTTAAGTGGGAACGTCATCAGTGAACTTGCTCGAGTGGTTACGGTCTGTAATCAGTACGATAAAATGACAACCTATCAAATTGGTCAGCCTAGAATGAAACCCTTCCAGGCTATCGAAGTCCTTATAGGAAATAGCGGCAAGTTTTTTGATGCGGATATTGTCAGGGCATTCCTAGGTATCATCGCGATTTTCCCTATTGGAAGCAAGGTAACCTTAAATATTGGAGTTAAAGGAATTGTTATCGAAGCCTATAAGAATTACCCGACTCGTCCTAAGGTAAGAGTTTTGACGGATAAAAATGGGGAAAAAATCTTTCCTCCTTATGATATTGATTTAACGGATATGCCGGAAATCTGTATCATTAAAGTTGAGGAAGAGGGTTAATCTGATGAATGAATGCGAGGAATATAAGTTTTTATATAATATTTGTTCACAACTGATTAAGGTACAGGATAATAAAGAAATATTTAATACCATTATTCATGATTTATGTACGTCTTTTGGAGCGATTGCCAGCAGTTTATGGATCGTTAATACTTTGGATGATGTTGGTTTTAATCGAATTGCCTATTACCAATCGAGTCAAAACGTTCATAGTTTTTTACCGACCTTAGATTTTAAATTAACGCATTTCGTTACTAAGAATAAGCTGAACTTAAGCTGTTACAACTTGAAAGGGAATTCCGATTTTAAGGAAGTTACGGATGATATACATATTACTTCATCACCTTTAGTCGTCAAAAACGAGTTAATTGGAATTTTAAATATTTGGTGTAATTCGGAAGATCCTAATCGCTGTCGCAATATTGACTTTTTGCCGAGAATTATCCGCGAACTGGGGCATGGTCTATATAATTACAAATATTATTCGAATGATCAGAGCAAAAGAATTAAAAAAGAATTAGAATTTGCCGGAAAAGTTCAACACAATTTATTACCTAAAAATTTACCGGAAATAAAGGGCCTTTCTATAGCGATACGAAGTCGTATGGCGAGAGAAGTCGGCGGGGATTATGTTGATGTGTTTAAAACCGAGAGAAACAATTTAGGCATAGCCATCGGCGATGTTATGGGTAAAGGGATACCGGCAGCTTTATGGACGACTGTCGCTCGTGCAATACTCAGGGTTACGGCCAAAGCTGATAGTTTACCCCATCTTGTCCTCAATGAAGTGAATTTACAGCTGTTTGAGGATATGGCAAAGCAAGAGATGTTTTTAACTTTACTTTACGGATGGTATGAACCGTTCAGTCATACTTTTATCTTTTCCAGTGCGGGACATCATAACCCGATTATTATTCATAGCCAATCTGGAGAATATGAGAAATTCAACCTAAAAGGACTTTTTATTGGCGGCAGACCCGATACGAAGTATAAGTCTAAGGGGATAAGGCTGAATAAGGATGATATTCTCATTATATATTCGGATGGATTAATTGAAGCAGTCAATGATCAAGATCAGCAGTTTGGGTTAAACAATTTAATTGAGGTTGTGATAAGAAATTCATTTTACAAAGCTACCGAAATTATGGACAGTTTATGGTTGCATTTAGGACAACATATTGGGGATCACGTTCAACTGGATGATATAAGCTGTATCATTTTAAAAGTTGGGGAGTAGACGGAGGGCCTGGATATGAGATTAGCAAATCAGGAAATAGAGCGAAGCGGATCAAATCTTAGCTTTATGCGCGATATAAATAAAATGATTTCTGCACAAAAACGCGATTTAGACACTTCTTTTGATGGGACCGCGGAGATTCGAAACGGGGAATTAATCATTAATCCGCCCCAGGGCTTCGGGAAGTTTCCGATAATAATGGCGGGAGAAAATGTGGAAATCTTTTTTAACGGCCAGAAAGTTGACCATCCTATTATTGCAAATGATATGGCGCATATGTGTATCTCGATGCAAGACACTAAGCCACGCACAAATCTTAAAATAGACCTTTTAAATGATAACTTAACCGCAAATTTAACCATCGAACGAATTCCAGGCAAGAAATATGCGTTGATGGATTGCCAGCCGGTGAATCAATTAAAAATCACGGGAATGTGTATTCAGGAGGAAGAGCCTGATCCGATAGAATTTAATGCAGTTATTAACTTACTCCATGAACAGGGTATTGTTTATGGAATCGATGAAGAGGCAATTCAGCGTGCAATATGTAATAAAGAACATATAATAACGACTGAAGCGGCCCGAGGGGTGGCTCCGGGTGAGAGTCAAGATGCCACAATCCAATATAATCTAGACAAAGAAAATAATTTGGAACTGACAAAGAATCCGTATGGAGATGGAAAAATTTATTCGGTTTCAACTGGGGCAATCTTGGCTATTAAAATTAAGCCTGTAATGGGTAAACCTGGGGTGGATGTAAAAGGACAGCCTATTCCAGCGGGAAAGCCCAAAGACGCGGAAATTTTGATTAAAGATGGGGTCAAACTCATCAATTCCGGGGCTGCGGCAGTTGCAACACGTGCCGGAAGGCCCGTTCTTGAAGGGTATCAAAATAAATATATATCTGTTCACCCTGTTCACATCGTGGAAGGAAATGTCGATATACGGGTTGGAAATATTGATTTCGCAGGGGATATCGTCATTACGGGAAGTGTGCTTGATGGATTTTCGGTTAAAGCGGGCGGCAGTATTCAGGTTAAAGGGGATGTAATGCATGCTTTCCTTTCAGCACATGGAAGTATCTCTGTTCATAAAAAGGTCCTTTCTTCGAGATTACAAGCTGGTTTTTCGACTTTAGCCTATAAAATGATCTATAAAGTTTTACAAAAGATATCCATTCGTTTGGAAAATATGATCGCGGCGATAAAGCTTATTAAAATTCAACCGGCTTTTACCACGACGGATCTTCATCAAAAAGGAGATGGTCAGCTTATTCAGCTTTTAATCGATTTCAATTTTAAGGATCTGCCTAAGCTTGTTCAAAACTTAATACAAATTATTCTTAACGAAAAAGAAGAAAAGTTTTTGCCTTTCATCATAGAAACAGCACAACAGTTAGGCAAGAACTTATGTAACCTCGGTCCAATAAAGATTATGAAAGACAGTGAAATTAGTGATTTAAGGAATAAAGTCGTGAGTGCAATTGAAAAAATTGATCTTATGATCTCGGATTCCGCTGATATTACTTTAAGCTATGCTCAAAACAGTGATATTAAAGCGAGTGGAAATATTACGATTACAGGTCAGGGGGCTATTATTTCACGCTTGGAAGCGGGCCGTAAAATTTCTATCGAACAAGGGGTTGTCAGAGGGGGGGAGTTGATCGCGAGAGAAGCGATTAAAGTCTCGGAGATAGGATCAACTCAGGATGCCGAAGTCAAAGTAAATCTTATGGAAAGCTGTTCTTTTGCAGCGGGAACTGTACGTCCCTCGATACGGATTATTCATGGAAGTCAAATGGAAATCATCCAGGAAATGGGCTATAACCTAAAGGTTCAAATTGACAATAATCGTCTCAGCGTCATAAACTTGAGCCTTTCGTAAAGGAGCAAACAAAATGCTATTGGAAATAAAGAGTCAAAAAGAAAATGGAAAGGGAAAATTAAGCTTAGCAGGGGTACTCGATATTTCGACGGTGGATTCCTTTAAAATATCCTTAGAGTATTTCGCTGATGTTCAGGAGTTAGCGATCGATTTCGCAAAAATCAAGTTCATTGATTCGACCGGAGTGGGTGGAATTATTCATGCTTTTAAATATTTTAGTGAAACTAACCGCAAGATTAAGGTGACAGCGATCTCCTCTGACGTTTTTGAAATCTTTGATATTCTAGGCCTTCCTGAAATTTTTGGACGCGAGCTTTTTGAGATTGTGACATGAGACATAAAACTATTAATGAAACAAATCCGTATCGGGATTTCTTGATAAGGGGCGGGATAGTCTCTTTAATTATCGCAGTTGCTTTGGCAATATTTGAGATTGCCAATATGTTCATCCTGGATAACTTCGTATTGCCGAAATATGTAAATCTCCTCATCGAAATTGGGATGCTCACTGTAGAAATGATACCCACGCTTTATTTCTTTGTTTATAAACCCATGAAGTTTTTACTGAATAAGGACTTAGAACGGACGAAACAACAAAAAGAACAAATCTTTAAGGTCTATAGTGATGTTCTTTATTCCGCTTCTCAGGGAAAGATTAACTTATGGGAGACTGATCAAATTGCGCCTCTGAATCAAGAGGGAGAATTAATCGGCCATATTATGTTAAAAAGATCTGAAGACGTAAATAATGCCCGAGAATTAACAACGAAGATTTTAAAAAAGCACCATGTTGAACAAAAACGCAGTAATCATATTATTCTTTGTGTTTCTGAAGCAACAACAAATGTCATCAAACATGCCTTTTATGGTCATTTAGAAATTCGTAAATTAGATAATAGTTACCTTAGAATTTTTATTTCTGACTCCGGCCCGGGAATGGATCTTCAAAAGCTGCCTAATTTTCTGCTTCTGCAGGGATTTTCAACAAAGGATTCCATGGGAGTAGGTTTTACACTCATGTTTAAATATGCTGAAAAGGTTTATTTAGCACCTTGGAGTCACGGTACCATCCTGGCCTTGGATTTTGCAATTTGACCTTATTGAGAATGAGGTTCTATTTTTTTGTTTTGAGGAACATTAAAGCCTTCAAACAAGGGATAAAATAAAGGTATAATTATAAGTAATATCTTAAAAGAAACATATAATTGTGAAGGAATAGTCTTAGACTAAAGGAGGGGTTAGTGGTGAATAATATTACAAAAAATATTCTTGTCATCGATGTAGGTTCAGGTACGCAAGATATACTCTTGTTTCAACCTGGAAAGAATATTGAAAATTGCCCAAAATTCGTTGTTCCGAGCCGAACGCAAATCGTTGCTGCTCAAATTCGCCAAGCTACTGCCCAGGGACAAGATATATTCCTTCATGGTCATTTAATGGGCGGAGGTGCGTGCGGGTTAGCTTTAAGAAAGCATTTAAAAGCGGGGCTTAAAGCTTATGCTACCGAACAAACCGCTTTAACCTTTAATGACAGCCTTGAATGGGTTAAAGGAATGGGAGTTCTTATTTGCAATGAGCCTCCAACGGAAGCAGCCTCTATCTGGTTAAGTGACTTAGATACGGCAAGCTTAAACCAAGCAATTAAAGCTTTTGGATTAGAAGTACCGGATCAATTGGCCATTGCGGTTCAAGATCATGGATTTAGTACACGGGAAAGCAACCGGAGTGTAAGATTTCGGTTATGGAAGGAGTTTATTAATAACGGCGGGAATTTAAAGGAACTCGTTTTTACGGGAGATATTCCTCACGTTTATACACGGATGCATGCTGTACGGGAGATCGCACCACTGGCTGTGGTTACAGATACGGGTACGGCTGCTCTTCTTGGAATATTAACAGATCCCTATATACAGCCTTATTTAGAAGAAGGAATGCTTGCTATAAATATTGGCAATTCGCATACCTTAGGGGCGGCTATCCAAGGAAATCGAGTGTATGGAATTTTTGAACACCATACTAGTTCTTTAGGACTTGATTCATTGTCTGCCCTTGTGCAGCGCTTTCAGAAAGCGTGTTTAACTCATGAGGAAGTATATAAGGACGGCGGACACGGTGTGGCCATGCATCCGGATATGAAAGCAGGCTGGAATTTCATTGCTGTCGCCGGACCTCGCCGAGAAATGGCAAAACCACTTCATTGGTATGAAGTGGCACCTTTTGGGGATATGATGCTGACCGGGTGTTTCGGAATGCTGAAAGGTCTTAATCTTATTTAGTTAGAAGGATCGACACTTGAAACGTCCTGCTTCTTTGTCCAGCGGTTTGAATCGCGGACTCGGTATTTTTCCATCATACGGGAGAAAGCATCCTCCAAGTCGATATTTAAGGAATTGGCCATACTGATTATGATAAACAAGATGTCGGCCATTTCCAAAGCAAGATCTCCTTCAGGTTCAGTTGGCTTCTTGGGCTTTTGTCCATAACGGTGGTTGACTTCCCGGGCGAGTTCTCCGACCTCTTCAGTTAAACGCAGCATCATGGAGGCGGGTTGCCAATACCCTTCTTCAAATTGGGCAATCCAATCATCTACTTGCTTTTGCCAATCTTTAATATCCAAAACACGTCCTCCTTGTAAAAAAATTGAAATTTTTACGTTTCTATTATTCCATTTCTGTTAATTAAAGTGTAAAATTATTTTTCGAGACAGGCAAGGGATTCTCACTTTAAATGTAGAACCGAAAGTATTAAGATAGAAGTTATTCTAGATTTGATAATTATAAAATTGACAGAGGAGGTAGACCGTGGCTCAGTTTCTTTCACAAATGCGTATACCGTTTGACTGGCGCAGTGCAATTGATATTGCTGTTGTTGCGGTCGTGCTCTATCAGCTGCTTATGCTGATTAGGGGGACTCGTGCTGTCCAACTTCTGAAAGGGATTGCCGTCCTTCTTGCTGTTTCTACTGTGGCCAAATATTTACATCTTAATACGATCAACTGGCTTCTAGAAAAAGTTTGGCAAATGCTGTTTGTGGCATTGCCGGTTGTATTTCAGCCTGAGCTGCGCCGGACCTTGGAACAATTGGGCAGGGGCCGCTTTTTTGTCCGTCATCCTTTAAGCTTAGGAACGGAAGCCTTTGATCAATTGATTGAAGAGCTTGTACGCTGCAGTCAGGTTTTATCGAAGAACCGAATAGGCGCATTGATGGTGATTGAACGGGAGACAGGAGTTCAGGAGTTTGTTGAAACAGGAATTAAGATTGATGGGGTCGTATCTTCTGAGTTCTTAGTGAACGTCTTTATCCCGAATACACCTCTTCATGACGGGGCAGTCATTATTCGCGGCGATCGTGTCGCGGCAGCGGGTTGTTTTTTGCCCCTATCCGAGAATCCTAATATCCAAAAGGAGCTTGGAACGCGTCACCGTGCAGCCATTGGCCTTACTGAGGTCTCGGATTCTTTAATTATTATTGTATCGGAAGAAACAGGTGCGATTTCCGTTGCTTTAGACGGAGTACTGACACGTTTCCTCGATGAAAAGACGTTGAGGGATTTATTGAAAAGAGAGTTGCAAGTCAAGCCCAATAAGAGCTACGTACCTTTCTGGAGGTCTTAATCATGCATGAGGTATTTAAACGGAATCTAGGTTATAAAATAGTTTCCCTGCTCTTGGCCATTTTATTTTGGCTTTGGGTGACAAATACGAGTACAGGATCGAGCGTTAGCTTAGACGGAGATCAGACGCTGACTATTCCTTTGGTAACGCAAAATGTTCCAGCGAATTCGGTGGTCATGACAAAGCTTCCCTCTGTACGTGTCCGCTTACAAGGGACTAACCCTAGTGTGAATGTCAAGGATTTATTCGCTTATGTTGATCTTTCAGGAGCAAAACCGGGTGAACATAACTTTGCGATTAAAATGGATGCGATACCCGGAATCCAAATTATGGAGTTGAATCCACAAAACATTACCCTCAATATTGATACGGTTCAAGAAAAAATGCTTCCCGTTCAGGCGAGTGTATCAGGCACGCCTGCGGAAGGGAAGGAAGTTGGAAATTTAATCATTAAACCTTCGGTTGTTAATGTCCGTGGACCGGGTTCTGTGCTGGCCGCTTTGGATAAGGTTGTCGTAAACGTCAATATTGCCGGAGTATCGGATTCCTTTGCTAAATCACTTCCTGTTTTGTTCCGGGATAAAAAAGGTGACTTGATCTTTAATCCTGATCCCAATATTGAAATTATGAATGCTACTCCAAACAGCGTCGATGTAGTTGTACCTATTTTACCTAAAGGATCAGCCAGCAAGACTATTCCGATTAAAGTTACGAGCAAAGGGGATCCAGCAGCGGGGATGAGCTTGCGTTCTCTTCAAGTCGTACCGGATCGGGTTCAGGTTTGGGGAACAACCGATGCACTAAAAAATATAGATGTTCTTGACTTAGGAACAGTTGATTTAACTGGCCTTACTGAAGATAAATCCATTCAAATCTCCGGAGGCAAAGTAAGTTTGCCTAATGGAATTACCTTTGGACCGGGAACGAATTTTACCGTTGTTGCAAGTATCGGAAAATCAGCTCAAAGTAAAACGATCTCTGGAGTTCCTGTTACGGTCAAAAATGTTCCCAGTGATCTTGTCCTGGATCAATCACCGGGGAGTGTCGATGTAACGGTTGAAGGGCTTCCTGAAGTATTAAATACATTAACAGCGAGCCAAATTTCTCTCTGGGTCGATGCCAATGGACAGACTGCGGGAATACATTCGGATGTTAAGCCATATTGGCAGCTTCCGTCAGGAGTTCAGATGGTGTCCGTGCCGAATGTGTCGTATAGTTTAAAGGGTAAGTAATTAAAATTAACACAATCGTAACTCTTAAAAGTTCGGGTCGTGTAGCTTCTCTCACATTCGCTCACTTACCGCTACGGGACTGGCGTTCTTGCTTTCGTAGCAGCTATCTTCAGCGGATAAGCATTCTTTGGAGATAGCCGCTTCGAGCGAAAATGTCCACCGGACACTTTCGTGCCAAACCTCGGGTAATACCTGAAGTGAACCGGTGGCTACGCTATCTACGAAAGCATCTTACGCCTTATCGTCCCTCCGCGAAAGCGTTCACGTCTGTGCGAGAAGCTACGCTAACGGGTCTTTAAGTTGTTCTGAAAGTCCTAAGGGACTTTCAATTGTTTTGGGTAAGTTAATCTAGTTTTAATAAACTAAAAGCCGAGATCCTTCAAACTATTGCGAAAGCTCTTATAACTATCGGGTCTTTCGATTATGAAAGCTTCCATTATTCCCTATCCTATTTAAGGATGAGTCAATTGGAGTTTGGCGTTTCGTTCCTCAACATAAACCAAGTTCTCTACACTGCCCTCCTCGAGATTGTCAGCGTCTATGGGATAAGCTGCGATGAGGGCTTTATTGTATTATTAGGGCTTTTTCAGCGTAAGATAGCATGAGAGCCTATTATAGGAGGTATCCGGTTGGATCTCATTTGGACAAACCTGCGAGTTCCGGTGGAAGAGGAAGAGTCTTTTCTTCTGGCACGTGTGGCTCGTAAATTGAAAGTCCCTCCTCAAAGTATATCCGGATTACGAATCGTACGCCGATCTGTCGATGCGCGGAAGAAACCGCAGCTTTTTTTCTCATATACTTTAGGGTTTAGTCTGGAATCCCCCTTAAAAGAAATAGAGCGGATATTAAGCCGGAATAAAGATATAAAAGCGGAACCCGTAGAAGAGAAAGTTCTGTTGCTTAAGCCTGCCCGTAAATTGGCCCACAGGCCTATTGTGATTGGAGCGGGTCCTGCCGGATATTTTGCGGCTTTGGCTCTTGCCCGAAAAGGATATGCCCCGATTGTTCTTGAACGGGGAGATGATGTCGTCGAGCGGACACGGAAGGTTGATGAATTCTGGAAGTCCGGTAATTTAGATACGGAAAGTAATGTCCAATTCGGCGAGGGCGGAGCAGGAACCTTTTCGGATGGAAAACTTACGACTCGAATTTCCGATCGCCGGATAACGGATGTTTTACAGGCGTTTGTCAACCAGGGGGCGCCGGCTGAAATTCGTTTTCTGGCAAAGCCTCATATCGGAACGGACATTCTCAAGACCGTGGTTCAAGGACTTCGCCAAGAGATTACTGCGCTAGGGGGAGAAGTTCGTTTTCGGATGAAACTGACCGGGTTGCAAATTTCCAATGGAAAACTGACAGGGGTCAGGGTTAATGAAAATGAAATAGTACCTGCTGAAACGGTTATTTTGGCCATCGGGCATAGTGCTCGGGATACGTATGAAATGCTTTTGGAGCATGAGATCCGCATTGAGCAGAAAGCTTTTGCTATTGGGGTTCGTGTTGAGCATCCGCAGGAACTGATCAATCGTTCCCAATACGGGGTTGAAGAACATCCAAAGCTTGGGCCGGCAGATTATCAGTTAACGTATCAGGACCTTCCTACCGGCCGAGGTGCTTATGCCTTCTGTATGTGTCCTGGAGGGAAAGTTGTGGCGGCTGCATCAGAAGAAGAACGGCTGGTCACGAATGGCATGAGTGAATATAAGCGTGATACAGGAATTGCGAACAGTGCCTTGGTTGTTACAGTTGGACAAAATGACTTCGGCAGCGATCATCCTTTAGCAGGAATTGAGTTTCAACGGCATTGGGAACATCAGGCTTTTATTTCTGGAGGAAGAAATTATCATGCACCTGCCCAAAGTGTGCGGGATTTTCTGGCCAATCAAATCTCAGACTCTTTCTCCTTAAAGCCTAGTTACATTCCTGGCGTAACAGCGGTCGATTTGCATTGTGTTTTACCTCAGCCGGTTAGCGAAGTTCTGGAACGTGCCCTTGTTTCCTTTGATCATAAGATTAAAGGCTTCGCGGGAGAAATGGCTGTTTTAATTGGAGTAGAAACTCGTACGAGTGCGCCGATTCGTATTACCCGGGATGAAAACGGTGAAGCATTGGGGGTAAAGGGGCTTTTTCCAGCGGGAGAAGGAGCAGGTTATGCGGGGGGAATTGTTAGTGCTGCGGTGGATGGCTTGCGCAGTGCGGAACGTCTCATGGCTCAGTATGCTCCAACATCATGATCGATGCCGCCTAAACTTCAGCTGACCTAAAGCCAATCTGAACAAGTTTTTTTTATGCTTTTTTAGGGCTAAATAGGATAAACTCAGATTGCCGAAGAACGAATATGCGTGTAGAATATTGAACATGAATGAGTATTTGGGAAAAAGTTTAGATTATAAATTACTAACCAGGAAGGGGATTAACCTTGGGTAAATTATTTGGAACTGATGGTGTTCGTGGTGTAGCAAATAAAGGGTTGACACCGAACTTGGCTTTTCATTTGGGCCAGGCAGGAGCTTATGTTTTAAGCAAAGAACATCCTCATCCGCGAATTATTATTGGTAAAGATACTCGAATTTCCGGAGATATGTTAGAGGCGGCACTGATTGCAGGAATTTGTTCGGTAGGAGCGGATGTATTGCGTGTAGGTGTTTTACCCACACCGGGGATCGCATTTTTAACCCGGACTTTAGATGTTAGCGCAGGGGTTGTTATTTCTGCTTCGCATAATCCAGTTCAAGATAATGGAATTAAATTCTTCTCTTCTACAGGCTATAAATTGCCGGATGCAATTGAAGATGAAATTGAAGGAATTCTCCTGAGCGAGGAAAAGCCTTGGGAAGCTCCAATCGGCGGAGAAGTCGGCCGGGTAATTGAAATCCATGATGCTGAACGGCGTTATATGAATTTCCTTAAGAATACAGTCGGACGTCTTGACGGGCTTAAGGTTGTCTTAGATACAGCCAATGGGGCTGCTTCCCATGTAGGACCTAAGCTTTTAAAAGAGCTGGGCATAGAGGTTATTCCGATTTGTAATCAACCGGACGGTGTTAATATTAATGCAGCGTGCGGCTCAACTCACCCTGAGACCTTGCAAAAGGCTGTACTTGAGCATAAAGCTGATTTAGGTCTCGCCAATGATGGAGATGCGGACCGCCTGATTGCAGTTGACGAAAATGGCAGAGTCGTCGATGGTGACTTTATCATGGTTATCTGTGCTTTAGCTCTTAAAGCAAAAGGAAAATTAGCGAAAAATGCGCTTGTCGTTACGGTAATGAGTAACCTTGGTTTGCATATTGCACTTAAAAATGCGGGTATCCAGATCTTTGAGACCCAAGTCGGTGACCGTTATGTTATGGAGGAACTCTTAAGAACCGGCGCTAAGCTGGGCGGAGAACAATCCGGTCATATCATTTTCCTCGAGCATAATACAACCGGAGATGGATTGCTGACAGCGCTTCAGCTTCTGTCTGTTATGAAAGAACAGGGAAAATCTCTATCTGCTTTGGCTGCCCAAATGCAACGGTTGCCTCAAGTTCTAATCAATGCTCGCGTTCAAAATAAAGAAAAATCCATGAATCATCCTGAGGTTCTAAAGAAAGTTGAAGAAGTTAAAAAAATCTTAGGAGACAGCGGACGGATTCTTGTTCGGCCTTCGGGGACTGAACCGCTTGTGCGCGTCATGGTTGAGGGGCAGGATCAAAACCAGCTCAAAGTATTGGCTCAATCCGTGATTGATGTGATCAATCAAAACCTTTAAGTTTAAAATCGGTTGACAGAAGAAGCCAAATCATTCTGAAATTCAGTTATGTAAAAAATTGGTGTAGCTATTTTATAAAAATCGCGTATAATGGTTCGTGTATGTTCGCGTTATTCTTTGTCTGGCGAATAACACAAATAGGTGTTGGGGGCATAGAATAGGGTGTGAGGTACACGAACCTATTTATATTAAAAATATAGGAGGTGGGTTTTAAAGGATTAACTAATTGATTGTTCTATGCGTTAGAAAAAATTTTTGGCAGTATTATAAGCGCCTGGACCGTATACGATTTTAAATACGGTTGACGAGGAAGAGGGTTATCGAAAGTTTCGGCGGGTTCCCTCTCGGTGGTTTGGCACCGTAGACTTATGACAAAACTGTGGAGTAATCTGCAGGACAAAACGTAAGTTTCAAAACAAGGGGTAGGTATATTTTCCGTTCCCTTGGTTAGTTATAGCCAGGATTTTTTCTAAGTCGCCTAGAAGGTGGCTTTTTTTGTATATTTTTTATGTTCTGTTGAACGAAAGGAGAGAAAAGAATTCATGTGTGGAATTGTTGGTTATATTGGAAAACGCCCGGCCGTACCTGTTCTTTTAGCAGGTCTGGAAAAACTGGAGTATCGGGGTTATGACTCCGCCGGGATTGCTGTTTTGGACGAAACAGGAATCTCAACCTGCAAAACGGTAGGAAAGTTAGCTGCTTTGGAAAATAAACTGGGTCAGGATTATCCTCAATCCGGTATTGGAATCGGACATACGCGTTGGGCGACCCATGGACGTCCATCGGATTTGAATTCCCATCCGCACTTAGACACGGAAGAGCAGTTCGCTGTTGTTCATAATGGTATTATCGAGAACTATATGGAATTAAAAGAATGGTTAATCGAGCAAGGCCATGAATTTATTTCCGAAACGGATACCGAAGTCCTGCCCCACTTAGTCAGTTATTACTATGAAGGCAACCTTGAGGCAGCTGTCCGTAAGGTTTTAGAAAAGATTCGCGGTTCCTTTGCAATTGTTGTGATGAGCCGTCGGGACCCCTCTCGCATTGTCGCCGCCCGTAAAGACAGTCCGATGGTTGTTGGATTAGGTGAGGGAGAGTTCTTTGTTGCCAGTGATATTCCTGCGATTTTGAACTATACCCGTAAAACCTATATCCTTGAAGACGGCGAGATGGTCGTTCTTACAAGAGATGGTGTTACAGTGACCGACTTTAAAGGCAACCCCAGATCCAAAGAGGTTTATGAAGTGAAGTGGGATGCAGTAGCTGCCGAAAAAGGGGGCTATGACCACTTTATGCTTAAGGAAATTTTTGAGCAGCCAAAAGCCCTAAAAGACACAATGACAGGCCGCCTGGATGAGCAAAAAGTTATTCTGCAGGAAGTAAATTTAACGCCGGAGGAAGTTAAGGACATCCGTAAAGTTTTTATTGTGGCCTGCGGAACGGCTTGGCATGCAGGACTTGTCGGTAAAACACTGATCGAGCACTGGGTTCGTGTACCTGTAGAAGTAGATATCGCTTCTGAATTCCGTTATCGTTCACCCCTGATTGACGAACATACCTTAGTTGTAGTGATCAGTCAGTCCGGTGAGACGGCGGATACCTTGGCAGCGCTTCGTGAAGCGAAGAAGTTGGGTGCTCGTGTTGTGGCAGTTACGAATGTTGTCGGCAGCTCAGTTTCCCGTGAAGCGCATGATGTTATTTATACCTGGGCTGGTCCTGAAATCGCGGTGGCTTCGACAAAAGCCTATACCACCCAGCTTGAAGGAATGGTTTTACTTGGGTTATACCTGGCTCAAACCCGCGGAACTATGGCACCCGAGCAGATCGGCAAAGTGATTGCGGCTTTGAAAGAGATTCCGGCTCAAGCTCAAAAATTGCTGGATCAAGCCGAGAATATTAAAGATTTTGCTCAGTCCTTTGTTAAAGTGGAAGATACCTTCTTTATCGGTCGGAGTCTCGACTGGAATGTAGCGATGGAAGGTTCTCTGAAATTGAAGGAAATCTCGTATATTCATGCCGAAGCGTATGCAGCAGGAGAGTTGAAACATGGAACGCTGGCTTTGATTACCGAGCAAACGCCTGTTATTGCTCTCGCGACGCAAATGGATGTCTACGAAAAAACCGTTTCAAATATTAAAGAAGTTAAAGCTCGGGATGCAAAGGTCATCGGGATTACCTTCGAAGGCAACACAGATCTGGCGAAATCGGTCGATCATGTGATCTATTTACCAAAGACCGTATCTGAGCTTGCTCCTATTCTCACTGTAATTCCGTTGCAGCTCTTAGCGTATTATGTATCTGTGGCTAGAGGGTGTGACGTGGATAAACCAAGGAATTTGGCAAAATCAGTGACTGTGGAATAAGTCTTCTATTAAGTTAATCTTTATTGGTATCTTGAAATATAGTTTTACAAGATGAAAAGAGTTTTATCAAATAGAAATTAGTTTTGTCATAACAAATATAAAGCAGGTGTTAGACGATTTAAGTGCTAATACCTGCTTTTTTGATGAATTAAAGAAATTACACTGATATTTTAGGAGGGATTTTTAGAAAAGGATGTAAATTTGAACTTCTACATTTTGCTAAGTAATAGTTTTTGTACTGTTGCGCCAAAATGAAAGTCGATAAAATCATGGAGGAGATGTATGGCTAAAATAATATATGAAATTAAAGAAAGTCTCGGTATGTTCTCTGAATCGACGAAAGGCTGGACAAAGGAATTAAACCTTGTGAGCTAGAATGACAAAGAGGCAAAATATAATTTAGAGAATGGGACCCACTCATGAAAAGATGGGAAAAGGTATCACATGCGTAGCAGACGAATTGAAAAAACTGAGAGCTTTTAAATAACTTGAAATTTGAATCCGCCTTAAGTTTTATGGCTCCTGAGTTATAGGGATCTTTTTCCGTTTTTTGTTAAGCGTACGATAGTGTACGAAAATTATTGACATTCATATGAACATAAATTAGAATTATATTGTATCTGTACGAATAAGTACGATTATATAGGAGCGAAATAATATGAAAGCTAATTTGATTGAGAATCTAATAGTTTCTCATTGTACCGGCGATGAGAGTAAATTCTCAGATGCTGTTTATGAATTAATAAAAGATGAAGAGAAGAAGGGCAATGTTCCTTTGGCCACTCGATTAAGAAAGGCATATGAAACAAAGCAAAAGAATAAATCAGAGCCTGAATTTTATGTAAGTTCAGCTAGTTTTGCGCCTCAAGCAGTACAAGGATTTGCTCCGAGAGATAAAGATAGTCTGTTGGAGTTGTACGAAATTGTTCACTCAAACGTAATATTAGAGGATGTAATCTTACCAGAAAGCCAGAAAAGTGCATTAGAGCAGTTGATTGAAGAACAAAAAAATGCTGATGCTTTAAATAAACATAATATTGAACCATCAAATAGGTTGTTGTTGTGTGGACCTCCTGGTTGTGGAAAAACGATGACCGCATATGCCATAGGTGAAGCTCTGGGTTTGCCAATTGCATATGTTAGGCTAGATGGCCTAGTATCATCGTATTTAGGCCAAACCAGTACCAATTTGCGAAAAGTGTTCGACTCTGTACGAAATCAGAGAATTATTTTATTTTTAGACGAGTTTGATGCAATAGCAAAAAAGAGAGATGACTCAAATGAGCTAGGTGAGTTAAAACGCGTAGTCACTACTTTGTTGCAAAATTTCGACAATATGCCGAGCAATGTGTTGCTAATAGCTGCCACAAATCATGAGCATTTACTTGATTCTGCAATATGGAGAAGATTTAATCTGACAATCACTATGGAATTACCGAATGAAGTGCAACGGTTAACTTTACTTCAAAAGTGGATTAAAGAATATACAATTGATGAATTTCTTGATTATGAAAACTTAGCAAAAATTACTGAAGGCTTAAATGGTGCTCAAATCAAAGAACTTACAAAGTCTGCAGCCAAAAAATACTATATTAATAAAGAGTTAAAAACTGAAGACATCATAGCAATTTTTATACAGCAGCAAACGATGTATTCAGGTAGCAATGATGATGCTATGAAATTACTTAGTGATATGAATAATAAAGGGGTTTCACTTAGAACGTTAGCAAAAGCGATTGGTGTCACGCATTCCACATTAGATTACAGAATTAAAAAGTATAGGGGGGAACAAATAGATGAGTAATGAAGATCAGAAACAACACTTGTGGATTCCATTTGAGGAAGTTGAAGAAGTTCCTAAGAAACCCATGAATATTCCTGAAGACAGAGGGCTGGATCATACTGAACATGGCTCTAAATTATCGCAGGGACTTATGGAAATCATGTCTGCCTATGATAAGTTGAAGTCAGGCGATTCTTTAAGTGAAGAAGATATTATGGTTTTTAAACTTGTACTTCCGGAAGGTGAAACTGTAGCAGGACAACAGAAATTTATTGAAAATGAAGGTATGAAAATCAATGCGGTAAAAGACAGCCGTCATGCTATTGTAACTTCCAGTAAGTCAATGTTTCAAAGGCTTAGAGGTCGTGTCGGAACCTATAAAGATCAGGACAAATTAAAGGGCTATCAATATATTGAAGGGTTTGAGCTCTATTCAGCAGAGGAAAAACAAGCGACATCCCTGAAGCATTATTTAGAACAGCAGAAAGACGTACTTACAATTGATATCCAAATGATGTTTATTCCCCATCTTGACAAAGAAATTCAATCTAAAGCTGTAATAAAACTGGGAGAAAAGATTCGACAAATCGAAGGAAAGTTACAGAGAGAGCCTTATCAATTATCCGATGGAACAGCGGTTATAAGAGCTTTAGTTCCTATGTCAAGTATTAACAATTTGGCAAACGATGGCGCGATCTATCGAATTGAGCAAACTACATTTTTTCAGATTATGACTCCAAGTGCACTGAATCCTTTTAGTTCTGCTCTAAATATAGATCCAGATGTGGATATTGATTCTTTACCTGTAGTAGCTGTGCTGGATACGGGAATTGAATTCCCTCCGGAGCTAGAGCAATTAGTTCCTATCCACTGGGAAGCGCCCAATTGTAATGGGTTTAGACATTATCATGGTACAGGTGTGGCAAGCAAAGTTGTATTTTCACATATAGGGTTGCAGTTAACTAATGAATATCTTGTACCTAGAGCTAAGGTTATCGACTGTAAGATCTACGATCAGTCAAATAACGCACAAGATGTGATGGTTGAAAGAATAAGAGAAGCTGTAAAGAACTTTGCTTCTATTACAAAAATATTTAACTTATCTTCCAATATAAAAAAACCCATAGAGGGGGACGAACTAAGCATCTTGGGATATGAGTTGGATGTTTTAATGTCAAGATACAAAGTGAAATTTGTTATTTCAGCTGGAAATCATAGCCTTGTAGCAAGCTGCTCAACGCTTGAAGAGATATTGGAAGATGATGAAATTAGAATAGCAGAGCCAGCGGATGCAATGTTGGGTATTACAGTTGGTTCAATAGTAGGAACGCAACACGAACCCAGTGTAAGTAAAGTCAATGATATTGCACCTTATTCAAGGATTGGTCCTGGATTCGCAGGATTTTACAAGCCGGATTTAGTTACTTACGGGGCAACACAGTATTCTGATACAAGCGTCCCAAGGGATCCTTTCTCGATTATACTAGTTCCAGGCGGCGGTCTTTTTTCTGATTGTGGGACTAGCTATACTGCTCCAGTCGTAGCTGGAGATCTGGCTGAGTTAGCTTCGATAGTTCCTGAGAACGATATCTTCTTGGCTCAAGCGCTGTTATATAATGGAGCTCAACAGCTTTGGGATACGAAAAAAATGACACAGGAAGAAGCAGACTATATTGGGAATTTATATGGTAGAGGTATTTCAGCGCCTCATATTAGCAAATTTTCTTCACCTCATAAAGTTTCGTTTCTTAGAACGGGAAAGTTAAATAGACTCACAAAGCAACGCGTTAAATTCCATGTGCCTACTATACAAGCCAAAGCTAGTGGAAATAACACAACAAGAGTGACAATTACGTGTATCACTGATCCGCCAATTGACAAGACAAAAGGAAGCGATTATTTAGGTGCCTACATTCGTGCTTCTATACACAAGTTGGATAAAAACGGCAAGAATGTTAGCGCTAATCCGAAAGTCAGTGACAATATGAATAAGTGGGATACATGTTATCATTTCTCAAATACATATTCTGTATTTTCTGCAGGTAGTTGGGAAGTGTGGCTTGAATTATTCACCCGATGGGGAATAGAAAACGATGATGAAATCCCTTATGCTCTGGTAATCACCGTTGAGGATTTAACCCAGGAAAATGATATCTACTCAGCAATTGTGAGAGAAACAGCCGGAAGATTCCAGCCAATTAATAAGGTAAGAGTCGCAGTGCGATAATAGAAGAAGCCAGTCTAGATGATTGGCTTCTAATTTTTTATTTTGGGTTTACATCTTAAGAATTCAATATTACTGATTAAAGCTTTTAATTCCTCTTCTGTTAAATCTTGTGGAAGCGCTGCTATACTAGATAAAAAGTGAACTGGTAAAGGGGAACCCCATCTCTAGGTTACATGATTGATATTAAAAAGGTGTGATATGCCTATATCAAATTAAAAGAAATCTCGGTCGAAGAGGATAATTCCTACGCTCTAAGGATTAATCATAGCGTATACGGTCTTAAAGTTGTTCCATTGCAGGACTACAAGGATATATCCCCATGTTCTAAAGAATTTTGTTAAGCTAACACTTGAGAAGAAACTAGCCCATTCACCCGGTGCTTCGATGGATGATGAGATAATATACACATAAAAACTGATCCTGCCGAAATATATTAAACCGGAAAAGAAAAAAGCACCGATTCTGAACTGCACCCCCAAAGTTAGACAGTATGATATACTAAAATAACTTTGGGGGTGTTTTCATGCCAAAAGGAACTCCATTTTCGGGAGAATTTAAACAAAAAGTAATAGAAGATATGCAAACAAATAGGCTAAGTTATCGTGAAACGGCTAAGAAATACGATCTACCAAACCATGAACCCATAAGAAAATGGGAGCGAATTTATTTGACGGAAGGCGTTGAGGGGCTTTATATAGACCGCCGGGGTCGCAAAAGCGCAGGAAGACCTGTGAAGCTCGGCAAAAAAGTTGAGGAAGACTTAATTGCTGAAGTCCAACGTCTGCGGGCGGAGAACGATTACCTAAAAAAATTGAATGCCTTGGTTTCCGAGAGGGTACAGCGAGAGAAAAGACACAAGTCGTGACGGAACTGAGGCAGAAACATAAGCTCGATGTACTCCTCGTCGTAGCCAAGCTTCCGCGCGCTACGTATTATTACAATCTTAAGCAACTATCAGTTTCGGATAAATACACCGAAGTTAAAGAACAAATAACCTCGATTTATACTGAAAACAAAGGTAGATTTGGTTATCGGAGAATTACCATGGAACTGCGCAATCGCGGTAATATCGTCAATCACAAGACCGTTCAGCGTCTGATGAAAGCACTGGGCATTACCTGCCATGTTAGGATGAAGAAATATCACTCTTATAAGGGTGAAGTGGGCAAGGTAGCGCCGAATCTTCTGGAACGTGACTTTGAGGCGGAGAAGCCAAACTTGAAATGGGTTACTGATGTCACAGAGTTCAGCCTGTTTGGTCAGAAACTCTATCTGTCCCCAATTCTAGATTTGTGCAGCAGAGATATCGTCAGTTACACCATTTCGGATAGGCCGGTTTTGTCCATGGTAACGAGCATGCTGGGCAAAGCGTTTTCAGCAATTCCGGACAGCACAAACCTTATTCTCCACTCGGATCAGGGCTGGCAGTACCAACATAAGGTGTATCAGCGAATGTTGGAAGTGAAGGGCATTCGGCAAAGCATGAGCCGAAAGGGCAACTGTCTGGATAATGCCGTGATAGAAAACTTCTTTGGCCTACTTAAAAGTGAACTTCTGTATCTACAGAAATTTGAATCGATGGACCATTTTAAAAATGAACTCATCGACTATCTCGATTACTACAATAATCGCCGTATCAAAGTAAAGCTAAAGGGTTTGCCGCCTGCTTTACACAGACAGCAAACCCTCTTGGCTGCTTAATAAAATACTCGTCTAACTTTTTGGGGTCACTTCATTCTTATGGACGTTGCTTTTGCCCTCATTATGACTATAGATCGAGCTATCAGGAATAGGCCAATATATATGGATCGGTCTATGACGGATAGTGACATTCATATTTGAGAATTGACAATATTCTACATATAAGTTAACCTTTATTAAGGGGGAGATTATGATGTTACCGTATTGTAGAATGCTCTGTTCCGATGTTGATGTGGAATATTTCGTAGATAATATTTTAAGAATTGATCCCAACGAAAAGAGAGAGGCTATTAATTCAATCACTTCAGCAGAAAGAAATATGCAAGGGTACGATTGGGTTCAGACCTCGACTTATAAGGACTATCGAGATTTTGAATATAGAGATGAAAAAATTAGAGAACAGTTAAGGGCATCGATTGTGAATGAACTTATCGTTCAAAAGCGGTTGGACGATGATAATGCAATAACATTGGGGAATGGCGGTGCCGCTCCTAAAACACAGCTTAAGGCTGAAAAGAAGATGTTTTATGTTATTGGACCCCCTGCTGCCGGGAAATCGGGAATATCAAATAAAATTGCTGATGCTATTGGAGGATATATATTAGATTCAGACTATGCCAAGAGGAAATTACCAGAATACAAAAATCAAATAGCCGGTGCGTCTCTTGTACATGATGAATCTGATCAATTAATTTTTTCATATAACAAAGGTAATTTATTAGAACATTGCATTGAGAAAAATTACAATATTGTAATACCGAAAATCGGGTATCTACTAAAAAAGGTAGAAGACTTTTGTGGTATAATGAAAAAAATAGGGTATTCAGTTTTCCTCATCTCGGTAGACATAGACAGGGCTAAAGCTACACAAAGAGCATATAATAGATTTAAAGAAAGTGGTAGATACGTTCCGTTATCAGCGATTTTTGATGCATATGCTAATGAACCTACTTTGACTTATTTTAGGCTTAAGCAAATGGATTCTGATGGTATATTTGATGGTTTTGCACAAATTTCTACTGATGTTTTTCCTCCAACTTTAAAAGAACAAGTAAATTTAGAGATGCTTGTTGACTTGTTTAAGGAGGTATGATTATGCTCAGAAAAGGACAAGCGGTTAAAAGTGGAAGGTCGACAAGATACAAATGTGGTAGTTATAATCCTTTAGGAGTTAGGCTCAATACGGTTGCGAGTATTTCCGATATGGACATTATGAGTATTAGGGTAATAGGAACTAGAAAAAGAGTTAATAAAAAAAATGTAGCGGGCCGAACCGCATGGAACAGGAGAGCATATATAAAGATTGAATCGCAAGAAGAAATAAATGCTCTTAAAAAGGCTTTAGTAGTACCAGAAGCACAAATGCAAACATCTGGGTTTACTGATAATAGAAAAGCACAAATGATAACTGCAACAAAAGTTTACTGTAATATGATTTCACAAGAAGAAAGAGATATTGACCGAACTATTGAAATGTTAAAAAGGTATATCCGATAATAAAAGCACTCCATTTGGGGTGCTTTTATATTGCAGCTATTGGGAAATCATTTCTTTCTCAATTACACGAAATCGGAAGATATGGAATGTTAAGATTATAGCCCTGCCAGTTTAGAATAGTTCCTTTGATTATTGCCAACTCCTCATGGACATTTAACTCCGAGGCGATTCGAGCGGAAGTATAATTCATATCGGCACATTCAAAAAAGTCGTGTCATCGATAAGCAGCTGGGCAGCTGTGACGATCAGTGAAAAAAGGGAAGATGAGCTCTAAAAAATGTGGATTTTGGTATCCCTGTCCTGCTTTTTGGTTTCCTTATAATTAGAGATTATGGGCAAGGACTACCCTAACTCTAATTATAAAGAGTTTTTGTTATTATTACAGGTCTTCTAGTGTTTTTTTATGGTTTTCTCTGGCTTTCATTTACCAAACCCTTTTCTTTCTTTCATTATCCTAGTAATATGTCTCGGTTGGCTTGCTGAACAAGCCTTATTTAGTGCCCATTATTTCGTGAAGATTTTTCCCGCAGGAGAAAAAGTTTCCCATTTTCATAAGGAGCATTTACACTAAAATATTTCCGACTTCCTGTAATTTCAACAAAAAGAATAATCCTTTTATTGAAAATTTATCTGGCATGCTATTTGCATATATTAAGGATACAACCGAAGGGGGACGCTTCTTTGGGAAGTAAGGGATGGTTAAAAAGGGATGTCTTGACAAAGCGGGGGGATCGATCCCACGGTCGGAAGGGTAAGTGTGTAGCTTTACGGGATTGTCTTAGTGTATCCCTTCTGTTGTCTTTAAACCACGAGATAAAAGGTTGGGGGGAATCCACTGAGAGATGCCTAGCTGTTTTGGATTTTCGAAGGATCAAATCAAATTTAAAGGATGGTTATTGCGGTCAGATGGCATAAAAGAGTTTTAAAATTATCAAAGTAAACAGGGAGGAAAATACATTATGGAAATATTGGTTTGTGTAAAACAAGTACCTGATACTGCAGAAATAAAAGTTGATTCAGGAACAAATACAGTAGATGCAAGTGGGGCGCCAAAAATTCTGAATCCATTTGATGCGAATGCGGTTGAAGCAGCTGTGCAATTAAAGGAAGAACATGGTGGGAATGTGACTGTTCTTAGCATGGGAACAGAACAAACTAAAGCAGTTTTAAAGGCATGTATTTCAGTTGGGGCCGACAAGGCAGTATTACTGAACGATGATTTATTCAAAGACTCAGATACTTTTGCAACAAGTTATATTTTGGCTTCGGCAATAAAAAAATTAGGAAGCTTTGATCTTATTCTCTGTGGCAAGCAGGCTATCGATGGAGATTCAGGTCAAGTAGGGCCTCAAATAGCTGAGCATCTTGGGGTTGCTCAAATTACTTATGCGTCAAAAATTCAATACAAAGACAATAGGTTAGTTGTTAACCGCGAGCATGAGGATGGCTATGAAATCATTATGGCAAAACTTCCCGCCGTTTGTATTGTAGTAAATACAATAAACACGCCTAGATATGCAACTGTCAAGAGTAAAATGGCAGCGAATAAAGCTAAGATAGTTGTGTTGGCGGCTGCAGATTTGCCCGAACTCGACCAAACTATGATTGGTCTTGAAGGTTCACCTACAAAAACAATTGAAGTATTTACACCTCCTAAAAAAGCTTCAGGTATCAAAATAAAAGAAGGAACAGGGAATGAATCTGGAATTAAATTGGCGAAGATGCTTATTTCAGAAAGGGTCATTTAATTAGAGGGAGGGTTAAGCATGGACATTAAGGATTTTAAAAATGTATGGGTATATGTCGAGTCTATTCAGGGAAAAGCCAAAAATGTTAGTTTAGAGCTTATTAACGAAGGTAATGCCTTAGCAGAGAAAACTACTGAAAAGCTGGTTGCAATTGTAATAGGAAAAGAAGTAGAGGAAGTTGCGAAAGAAGCAATAGCTTATGGTGCCGACGAAGCTATCTTAGTCGAAGGAGAAGAGTATCAGGAATACAATACTGATGGGTATACCAATGTTATGGCTAATTTAATAGAAAAATATAAGCCATCAGTTATATTATTAGGTGCAACTAATAACGGTAAAGATTTAGCTGCAAGAGTAGCTTGTAGAGTAAAGACAGGTTTGGTAGCAGATTGCTCTGATTTAGAAGTCGATTCGGAAAGCAAAGAAATAACTTGGACTAGACCAATTATGAGTGGAAGGGCCCTAAGTAAGGTTACATGTAGAACTAGGCCTCAAATGGGGACAGTGAGACAGGGTGCGTTTGATAAGACTCAGGCGGATAATAGCAAACCTGTCAACATTATTCGTGAGGAAATTAGGACTTCAGCAAAAGAAATCAGAACTAAGCTTGTAGATTTTGTTAATTCAGGGGTCACAGGGATGAAGCTCGAAGACGCTGAAGTCATCGTATCTGGAGGCGCAGGCTTGGGTAAAGCTGAAGGTTTCGCACTTCTCCAAGAACTTGCAGATGAGTTAGGTGGCGCGGTCGGGGCATCAAGAGCGTGTATTGATGCAGAATGGATTCCGGCCAATTGTCAGGTGGGTCAATCAGGGAAGACTGTTTCTCCTAAACTTTACATTGCTTGTGGAATTTCAGGGGCAATTCAACACTTGGCAGGGATGTCTTCCTCTAAGGTTATTGTAGCTATTAACAAAGATCCGGATGCGCAATTTTTTGAAATTGCCGATTATTGTGTCGTAGGAGATTTGTATGAAGTAGTACCAGCCCTTCTCGATGAAATAAATAAGCATAAAGCGAGATAGCTGTTATTGAGTTTCTCCACTATATAAGAATTTAATGCAAGGAAAAGGCGGACCAGCTATTACGCACGCCGGATTATGTAATAGGGGTCAGAAATGTGTATTTCGCGGGATTGCTCGCGTTGTTACGGGAGGTATTATACTAAAAAAATTAATATCACAATATACCAGCTGTAAACATTTTAAAACTTTGACAATGGAAGGAGAAAAGTTTTTTGAGTGAGGATAAATCCCAGGTAATAATAATTGGCGGAGGAATAGCAGGATCCGCAGCAGCTTATCGTCTGGCAAAGGCGGGACGGGAAGTATTGGTTGTTGAAAAGGGAGAGACTCCTGGAGCGAAGAACATGACCGGCGGGCGACTATATACTTATGCACTTGAAAACCTGATGCCTGGAGAATGGGCTGATGCTCCGCTTGAACGTGAGGTAACGAGAGAAATTCTAATGATGATGACGGTTGACGATAGCTTCGCTGTTGATTCTACCTTTGGATCATTAAGTCAGCAATCATATTCAGTATTAAGATCTAAGTTTGATGCTTGGCTAGCATCAAAGGCTGAAGAAGTAGGAGCCATGATGATTCCGGGTAGTACGGTTACAGGTTTAATTATAAAGGATGGGAAAGTTTCCGGAATAAAGATTGATGACGAAGAACTGGAAGCTGACCTCGTTATAAGTGCCGAAGGAGTAAATGCTCTTGTTGCTGAAAGGGCTGGATTGATCAAACCTGTAAATGTAAAAGATATTGCTGTCGGATTAAAGTATGTATACAAGCTTTCAGAATCGGCGATCAATGAACGTTTTAATACCGTAAGCGGTAAAGGTGTTGCTATGTTATGTGCTGGAGAATGCAACAAGGGGATCAGTGGAGGTGCATTTCTCTATACCAACAAAGAGAGTATCTCCATAGGCCTGGTTGTCGATACCCAGGGTTGGAAAGATTCCAAATTGCCTTTAGTTGAGGTGGCAGAAGAGTTTAAACAACATCAAGCATTAGCACGTTACATTGAAGGTGGAGAGTTGATCGAATATTCAGCACATCTCATTCCTGAAGGAGGATATCAATCTTTGCCGCAGCTATACTCTGATGGATTTATCGTGACAGGTGACGCTGCAGGATTCGTTGTCAATAGAGGTTTGACAGTTCGGGGCATGGATTATGCGATTATGTCAGGGATTGCAGCAGCTGAGACAGCTAATGAAGCAATTGAGGCTGACGACTATTCTAAGAATTTTTTAAAACGCTATGAAGATAAGCTTAAACCATTGGTCTTAAAAGACTTAGAAACATTAAAAAATTCCCATGATTATATAGCTCATACCCATCATATGTTCACCACATATCCTACATTAATTACCGACATAATGAAAAATATATATGAAGTTGATGGGAATCCCACCAAACGAATCACGGGGTTGGTTAAGCAATCTATCGTAGGTAAAGTGCATTATTTTGATGTCTTTAAAGACATTCTCAAAGGAGGCAAGTCCTTGTGAAAATTTTATCGATGGATGAACGTTTGGCCAAGAATCGTTTTGACAGTGATGATCAAAATCCACATATTATTGTTGACAAAATTGCTTGTAAGACATGCGATCACCGGGCTTGTACCTATTGTTGTCCAGCAGAACGATATAAGTGGGATAAGGTTAACGATAAGCTAAGCTTTGACCATGTAGGATGTCTGGAATGCGGGAACTGTCGATTTGTTTGTGAGCGACTGAATAAGAGTATTCCAGGATATTCATGGAATTATCCGCCACTCGGAAAAGGTATCATTTACCGCGAAGGTTAGGATGTCAGATATTTAGGGATTGTTTTTAAGAATTGCTGATCTATCCCATGCTTATCAACGTGGCTTGTTCCATATCAGGATTTGGAAAAAACTGATACAAATATCGAACGCAAAAAAAATTAATATCGCTACAAGTTGTTGATATGCTCGCCAAAAGGTAGATAGATTAAATAATAAAAATCTGTTACTGGAAGGGGAGCATTTCAATGCCCAAAAGAAGCAAATACACAGCAGAAGAAAAGTATGAAATTTTAATGCCTATGAGGATGGATAGGAACAATGGGCGAAATTGCTTTGATGTACAAAATCAACAGAAGAACAACAATGAATTAGCGATATACATCTCGAAAATATGGGACAGATGGGTTAAGAGAATCCAAGACATGGAAGAGATATTCAAATGAACTGAAGGAGAAGTTAGTAAGTGATTTTCTATTAGGAGATTATTCTCTGAGAGAAGTCGTGCGTAAGAGTGAAATATTCAGATATGTCCGTTTTGAGATGTTAGATAAACAAGTATTATGGTCATAGAAAATTAACGGCGACCGCGAAAGGAATGAGTCAATCTATGACAAAGGGAAGATCCACATCTTGGAAGGAATGAATTAAAATTGTACAGTATTGTATTGCTCATAACAATGACTTTCAAAATACTGCTGATACCTCAGTCACACATCTGGATGAAAATGAAAAGTTTCCCATTTCCCTTCTTTGCGATATTGAAAAGACTTATTTTCCTGTCTTAACCTGCTTAGGATCGCTTCCTTTCGAGTTCCTTCAATTTGTTTAAGAAGGTATTCACAGCCCTTAGCCTCTCATTTCTGCATCTTCTGAGTTGAATGAATGTGGATTGTGGAGTATTAGAAGGTTTCTAGGGTCTTTATGTCGAATTCTAATGCAAGGAAATATTAAGGAAAAGCTCAAAACCTTCGGCGTGTGCGCCAGCAGATGTTCACTATCCACAGATTGGGCCCCCCTTTTTTAATGAAAGTGGTAACTTACACAAAATGGTTAAAGACAACAAGAAGCTTAATCGACTATTATTCTGAAGCCGTTTTAGCAGATCAAATCTACGGTACAGTGATAACCAGTTTTTCAGCAAGAAAGAGGGTATTCGCTTGAGTGGGCTGCGTTTGGGACGACCGAAAATAGGCGAAATAAGGAGCAAAGAACGTATTTAATTTCAAGACATGGGAGAACGCAATACTGCAGAAGGCGGATTCGGGGTAGGCAAGCGAGAGTATGGTTTAGCCCGAATCATGGCGCATTTAAAAGAGAAGGCGAAGAGTGGTATTGTGCTATAATTCATTGTCATGAACTTGGAGCATCGGCTCAGGGTTTAACCTTTTTACATTTTCTTATTAAGAATGATATAGCTATTTCTTAGAAGAGCTGATTATGGAATAATTTAAGCTCTAGGGGATTTTCAGCAAACCCTAATTTGATACTTTTATGCTATGCTACTGTCATCTAATCCTATAACAAGGAGGGTTTTTGATGCTGTTTCCTGATATTACCTGTACACTGACTGATTCCTTGAAGAAGAACATGAAGTACGGGATCTATGATCTGGTGGAAGCGGATTTTATCGAAATCGTGACTGTGTACAAGGCGACTGGGGCGCTGCAGATAAACCGTGAAATTGAGAAGAAAACAGTGGATCATTCTGTGGTAGACTGTTTCCTGTCCACCCATATTAGCGATTTCCTTGCTGGTATTGTTTTTCGAAATGTAGAATATGAGGGCCACTTTTTTCATATGACCAGTAACAAGGAGGCCAAACCCTTCTTTGCATTCACTCTGCTCTGCCGGAAAGGGGTTCCCTTTCTGATGGAGAATTTGAAATGGATCGATATCTATACTGATTTGCACAATGAAGGTATCATTCTTGAGAATACGTTGAAACAGGAGCGTAATTTCCTTGATAGTGTAATTACCTGTTCCAGCTCATCTATTATTGCCTTGGATAGAAAATGTAAGGTGCTGAGCGCAAATCCTGCGGCAATAAAAATGTTTAATCTGGAAGGGAATAATCATATCTGTTTCCCGGATGAAGAAGAAGAGCGGGCATTCCGCGATGCGGTTGCCCTGGTAATGGGAGGTGGTACACTCCAGCGCTTCAAAACAAGAATCCTTCCACATAGGCATGGTGATAAAGTCATCAATGCTGTCCTTTCTCCCCTGCGGGATAGTAAGAATCGCATTGCAGGCGTAGTGGTAGTTGCCGTGGATATTACGGAAATTCAGCTTCTATCTCTAGAGGTGGAGCTGTTAAAGCAATATGGACTTCTAGGAGAGCTCTCAATGGGATTGGCGCATGACATAAAAAATCCTCTGATGAGTATTCAGGGCTGTGCGCAATTGCTGCAAAACCCCAAAGATCCGCAACGAAAGGCCGAGCTGATAAATATCATTCTCCATGAGGTTACACGTGTCAATGCGGTGGTAAATCAGATGCTGACTTTCGGGGATACGGTCAACAATCGAGAGAACAGCTTTGTGGACATCAAAGACGTTCTTCTTAAATGCACACAAATTATCGACAGGCAAAAAATGAAAAGGACGATTCATTTTACGTTTAACTTTACGGATGAACTGCCAAAGTTTTATGTAAATGAACTGCATTTCCGGCAGATTTTTCTGAATCTTATGCTTAATTCCCTCCAAGCCATTACCCAAGAGGGAGAAATCCGGATTAGCACCCGCTACTGTTCTGACGAGAAAAGTGTTTGTATAGAGATCGAAGATACTGGTACAGGTATTTCGGAAGAGAATTTATCTAAAATCTTTACTCCATACTTTACAACGAAAAAAAATGGTACCGGAATGGGACTACTCATAGTGAAGAGATCACTGGAAAAGTATAACGGAAAAATCTCTATCCAGTCGAAATTGGGACAAGGGACTCGTTGCCTGATTACACTTCCGGAAGTCAGAGAGAAGGACGAATTATGAGTGTAAGAATCTTAGTAGCAGACGATGAGCTCAGCATCTGCAGTGTGCTTGAAGAACGCCTAAACCAGGCTAGCTTTGAAGTCGTTGTCGCCAATAATGGGGCCGAGGCGATTGAACTGTGTGCTCAAAAGCTCTGTCAGGTTGCCGTCGTTGACTTACATATGCCTTGCTACAATGGGCTTCAATGCCTTCAGGCCATCCGCCAAGTTAACCCGAGTATTGTGGTAATCATAATAACTGCGTTTGCCACCATCGAAAGTGCGGTGGAGGCTATGCGCATGGGTGCCGATGATTACATCACAAAACCCTTCGATCTCGAATTGCTTGTAGAGAAGTTAAACAGGCTGTTAAAATTAAAACGGGTTTTACCTGAATCCAAGATAATGTCGGGTCAGGACTCGAAGCTGCTGGGAAACAGCTTGGCCGTGGCTAGTGTCCATAGAATGATTGAAAAGCTGGCGGACCTGTCTTGCACTGTACTAATTACCGGAGAAAGCGGGACAGGAAAAGGGCTCGTTGCAAGGGAACTGCACCGCAAGGGAAAGCGGGCCGGAAGGCCATTTGTTTATGTGGATTGCTCTTCACTACCCGGAAGCCTGATTGAAAGTGAGCTTTTTGGTTACGAAAAGGGGACGTTTACAGGTGCTATCTCAGCTCGAAAGGGAAAATTAGAAGCAGCAGAGGATGGAACCATCTTTTTGGACGAGATTGGTACCATGCCGATTGAGCATCAGGTAAAGCTACTCAATGTATTACAGGAGCGGGCAATCTATCATATGGGGAGCACACAGCCGATTAAGATCTCTGCCCGCTTTGTAGCGGCTACCAACGAGAACCTGGAGATAGCAGTATCCCAAGGCCGTTTTCGGGAGGATTTATATTATCGCTTGAATGTAGTTAATATTCATATTCCTCCTTTACGGCAAAGGAAGGAAGATATTCCAATGTTGGCGGACTATTTCTTTGCACGCTGTGCGGCTGAGAATTGCAGACCGCCCCTTACGATTGGTCCAGGGGTGATTGGTGCTCTCCGCACCTATGATTGGCCGGGCAATGTCCGGGAGCTGGGTAACATGATTGAGAGCATTGTGGTACTAACTGACGGGAGTGAAATCGGCTTAGAGGATCTGCCCAGCAAGTTCACCCATAATAACTGTACACCTTCTGTTGGGGGTCCTTCCGACGCCTCTTCCCTTTCGCTAAAGGAGCAAGAGCTTCAAATGATTATTTCTGCTCTAATCCGCAATGGAGGCCAAAGGGAAAAGACGGCGCAGGAATTGGGGATCACTCGACGAACTTTGCTTAATAAAATGAAAAAGCTGAATCTTGAATTTTAAATGGCAAATCTTGTGATAACCTCATATTTCTATGTGAATCATCCTAAGAATAATTTAAGGTAAAGGGGTCTTGCCTAGAATATTAACTTTACTAGTCAAGTCGACAGCATAAAGAAATAAAATGATTTGGTAGCCTCGGTTCGAACTTTCATCGGACTGAGGCGTTTAATTTTTCCGTAATCTTTCCTAATTGTAAAAATTGACGTAGTTATCAATGCCTTCTTAAAGGGCTTCAAAGGTCAGATATTTATGGAGATAATATTTCTCACACTTAGGTTGTTCTTCAGAATCCTTCCATTTATACATTGTCAATATACTTGCCAACACGCGACATAATCTGAGTCAGCACCATAAGATTCTAATCGTCTCCTAAAGCCACACGAGGTATATAGAAACCTCGGTCACTGTGGATTAGGTGTACTGGCTGGTTCAACTTGCAAGGCCAAATCCAAGGTTTTGAAAACAAAATTGTTGTTATTTGAATGAGCTAAAACAAAGGCGACAATGGATTTATCATGTCTAAGCCAATTCACAAAGGAAAACTGCTTCTGGATGAGAATGTGCTCCAGCGAATATCCGCTATTCAACTGATCTCTCTTTTTTAAATTAAACGTGAAAAAAGACCGAAGCGATGATAGATACACTGTACTATGAACCAATGGTCTTTGATTGGGTTTCCGCTGTTTAGCGACTGACAAGTCTTGTTTACAAGCTTTTTTACGGTAAGTGCGGGGTTTCTTATTGAGTCCTAGATTGACGCAATTTCGTCATTTAGTGCCCATTATTTTGCGAAAATTTTTCCCTCAGGGAGAAAAAGTTTCCCATTTTCATAAGGAGCAAGTTTACTAGAATATTTTCAAAATGCTCGTAATTTACAACAAAAAGATAATCCATTCTATTGGAAATTCATCTGGCATGCAATTTGCATTTATAAAGATGTAACCGAGGGGGGACGCTTCTTCGGGGAGTATGAGGATGGTTAAGAAGGGATGTACCTGACAAAGCGCGGGATCGATCCCACGGTCAGACGAGTAGGCCGTGCCTCGTTGGAGAGATTGTCTGGATGTATCCCATCCTGTCGTCTTCAAATCACTAAATTAGGAGGAATCCCAGTATGAACAATTACTATCACCTTTTAACAGAGGAACAGGAGGATCTGCGCCTTATGGTGCGGGAATTCGCAGACAAAGAAATCATTCCCACTGCGAAGGAATGTGACTTGCCCGGTACTTACCCGAAGGATCTGTTTCACAAGGCCTATGAGATGGGGCTGACTACCTTCACTCTGCCAGAGCGTTTTGGCGGCGGCGGCGGCGATATTTTCACCTGGTCGCTTATCAAGGAAGAATTGGCTCGCGGCGATGCTGGCTTTTCCGGCTCTATTGCAGTCTGCTATATGGCCTCAGTTCCTATCAAAATAGCGGGAACTGATTATCACATGAAAAAGCTCGCAGATGTACTAACTTCAGGAGGAAGCGCCTGCTTTGCACTGACTGAGGCCAGTGCAGGTTCCGACGCCGCCGCCATGCGCACCCATTATACACGTGAAGGAGAGTATTTTGTGCTCAACGGGCGAAAAAGCTTTATTACCAGCGCACCCGTTGCGGATATGTTTGTAGTCTTTGCTACTATGGATCCCACGCTTCGTGCCAAGGGCATTTCCGCATTCCTGGTTGATGGCCATTCACCGGGTGTCTCCATCGGTAAGGACGAGGATAAGATGGGTTTCCGCACCTCTATGACCAGTGATGTAATTTTCCAGGATGTAAAGGTACCCATCGCCAATCTGATCGGCAAAGAGGGGGAGGGTATGGAAATTGCCAAAGCCTCTTTGGGACGCACCCGGCCCTCTTCTGGTGCTGGCGCTGTGGGGAATGCCCAATACGCACTTGAGTGCGCGGTGGAATATTCCAAGGTTCGGACTACCTTTGGCAAACCTATCTGCAAAAACCAGGGTATCTCCTTTATGCTTGCAGACATGTACACCAAGCTGGAGGCCGCGCGCATGATGGTATGGCAATCCAGCAAATGTGCCGATGCTGGCATCTTTGACATGCGGTTGGCATCGGCGGCAAAAGCCTTCGCCGCCGATGCTGGTATGCAAGTCTGTACCGATGCCGTGCAGATTCTTGGCGGCTATGGCTATAGCAGAGAATATCCTGTGGAGAAGCGTTTTAGAGATGCCAAGCTGTACCAGATTTTTGAAGGAACAAATCAGATTCAGCGGATGGTTATCGCCGGTGACATTCTAAAGGGATGATTATTTCTGTATTTGAAATTGGATACCCGCAATAAGGCTTAAATATGCGTAGGGAGGTAGAGCAATGGAATTTAAGCATGTACTATATGAAGTGAAGGATCAAGTTGCCTATATTACGTTGAACAATCCGGCCAAGCGAAACCCTCTCAACATTGAAACAGACGCGGAGCTGGAAGCATGCCTCGACTTGTGCGACTACGACGACAATGTGCGCATGCTGGTGATCCGGGGTGCAGGTGGGAATTTCTGCGGTGGCGGTGATCTCAATGCAATGAAAGCCCGCATCGATCAGGGAATCAGGGGAACCCGACCAGTTTGTCGCGCCCTGGGGCAGACAATAATAAGGTTGCGCAACGTGAAAAAGCCTACCTTGGCCTGGATTGAAGGCGCCATAGCGGGTGCCGGCATCGCTTTAGCCCTAGCTTGTGATTTTACGCTCATTGATGAGAGCAGCAAGGCTACTTTTGCCTTCGTGAACATAGGCTTTATCCCCGATTCCGGATCTGCCTATTTTCTAGCTAAGGCAGTTGGCACTGTCCGCGCTACCGATCTGCTTATGTCCGGCCGCGTATTTACTGGTCGCGAGGGTGCCGATTGGGGCATGTTTACTGCGGCCTTCCCTAAGGAAGAGTTGGAGGCCGGCGTTCAGAAATACATCAAGAAATACAGCAATGGACCTACTGTTGCTTACGCAAATGTGAAGACCTTGCTGAATCGGATTCAATATTCTGAATATAGCCTTGTCAGCCAAAGTGAACTGGAGCTTCAAGGGGAGTGTGAGCTCACCCATGATTTTGCAGAAGCTGTGACCGCGTTTCTGGAAAAGAGGAAACCCGATTATCAGGGACGTTAATGAAGAAAGGAACGATCCGCGATATGGAAACTATTTTTTCAGGAGTCAAGGTTATTGACTTTACAAGTAACCTTGCAGGGCCTGGTGCTACAGCACTTTTAGCAGACTTCGGCGCGGAGGTTATTAAAGTCGAACGGCCTGTGGCCGGTGATGACATTCGGGGTATCGCCCCCCGCATTGAGGGCCAGGCCATCTTCAGCACCTTTACAAACCGGGGAAAGAAGTCGGTCACCCTGGCGCTGGATGATCCCGACAGCATTAAAATCCTCCGCATGATGATTGCGGATGCCGATGTAATCATAGAGAGCTTTAAGCCCGGTGCGATGAAAAAATTTGGTCTGGATTACGACAGCGTGATCCAAACCAAGCCAGACATCATCTACTGCTCCATTTCCGCCTGCGGTCAGACCGGAGCCAACAGCAAAAAGCCTGGCTTTGATATAATTGCCCAAGGAATGAGCGGCCTAATGGATTTAACCGGTGACCCTTCAGGTCCTCCGACAAAGAGTGGTTCCACAGTGGGAGATTATATTGGCGGTATTAATGCATTTGGCGCCATTGCATCCGCACTCTATTATCGTCTACGGAAAGGTGAGGGCCAGTATATCGATATTGCTCTGTTGGACGGTCTAGTAGCTATCAATTCTTCCATTGAGGGTGCAGCTACCCTAGGCATGGATCCCCATCGGATAGGCAATCACCACACTAATATGGCGCCATATGGTGTGTTCAATGGCAAGAACGGGCAAAGCGTAATCATTGCTGCCTATACGGGGAGCATGTGGCCGAAGCTATGTCAGGTCATGGGCAGGCCTGACTGTATAGAGGATCCGGACCTGAGCAGCAATGCAAGCCGTGTGGCGAACTTGGAAAAACTCATCCGGACTATCGAACTATGGCTGGGTACTTTCGACGACATCAATGATGCTGCCTCTCTTTTAGCTACTGCTGGTGTAGCCTGCTGCAAGACCAGAACAACCAAAGAGGTTGTAAACGATCCAGCCTTGTGGGAACGCGGTACGCTTGTCGAAGTCGAATTGCCTCCCAGCTTTAAGAAATACTCCACTGTCAAGCGGCGTGGCCCGTGGATCAAGTTTTCCAAGACGCCCGCCAAAATCAGCCGTTCCTGCGACCTTGGGGAACACAATTATGAGGTGCTGGGCAAATACGGTCTCAGCAATAGGGACATTGATGAGCTTCAGAACAGGTGGAATGATAAGTTCAAAAAGCAGTAAAATGGATGAAAATGGAGGAGAATACGACTATGGCAATTACTATGGCAAAAACTCCGCCGCGCTCAACAACAAAAATGGTTCCAATTCTTATAGCCATTGTAATCTATGTGATTTTCCAATTTATACTCCCGCCAGCTGCGCCTATTACCAAAGCAGGCATGGGTGTGTTGGGTGTTTTCTTAGGAACGCTGGTGCTCTGGATAGCAGTAGGAAGCGCATGGACCAGCGTAATAGGTCTTGGTATGCTGGCCACCACAAATATAGCCAACTCATCTACCATTCTCAAAGAGTCTTGGGGTAACATGATGGTCCCGTTCCTTGTTTTCTGCTTTTTGCTCAACTATGCGATGGCGGAAACAGGTCTCTCCCGTAGGATTGCCCTATGGTTTGTCACACGTCAAGTTTTAAAAGGCAAGCCCTGGCTTATCATGGGGGTCTTCTTCTTCTCCGTTTGGCTTATTAGCCTTGTGCTTACCAGTTCTGCAGTTGTAGCCATGTATTTAGGTATCGCAGAGCAGATGTTCAAAAACACAGGCTATGAGCCTGGCGAAGATCTTCCGGAGGCGACTGTCTCATCTACGGCCTGGCTGGCTCAAGTGGGCCAGGCCATGACGCCCCTCTCTCATGCTGTCACGCTGATGGTTCTAGGCTTCATCGCCGCAGGTTTTAAAATCAATGTCTCTGTAATCCAGTTCAGTATGGTTGGAATTGCATTCGGAATCGTATTCTTCATCGGGTTTTTCCTGGTATTCCGGTATGTTATTCGACCGGATGTTAAAAAAATGGGCGCGCTTGACATCGATTACCTCAAGAGCACAGTACCGCCCATGGGACGAAAGGAACAAATCGTGGCGACAGCCTTTATCCTGCTGGTATTGTTCTGGGTAAGTCCCGACCTCCTTAAGTTAATCCCCGGACTGACTGGCCTGTCAGCCTTTGTAGGTGCACTGGGTCAGTGTATTCCCGTTATGATCTGCATCGGTATTCTTTCTGCTTGTAAGTATGATGGCGAGCCCGTTCTCGATCTGCCTGTGGCATCCGGGAAAATCAAATGGGTTACTGTTTATATGATGGCAACACTTATGTGCTTTGCCTATGTCATGGATCTGAAGGCAGGCGGAATCACCGCGTGGATCCAGCAAAAAACAGGAGCAATGCTGGGCGGGCTTCCGGCATTGGTTTTTATCGCCATCGTTATCCTTTGGATCCTCGTGCAAACCAATTTTATGTCCAACACTGTAAGCGCAGTCATGTATACAGTGGTCACCCCTATTGCACTTACAATTACCGGTGTGAACCCGATCGCGCTGGGGCTTTGTATCGGTATGGCCGCCAATCTCGGTTTTTCTACACCTGCAGCTTGCCCGGTGTGTAGTATGGTGGCGAGCACAGAATGGGTGCAGACCAGCTTTATGATGAAGTATGGCTGGCCCATGGTCATAGTCGGCTTTATCTCTCTGTATTGTGTTGCATATCCGCTGTTCTCTCTCATGTTTCCCTTTTAAGTTTTAAGAATGAAGCAATATATGATCAAAACGTAAGGCAGAACTACGGGAGGTCATCTGCAAAGTACGAGATCTCACCGACAAGCCCTTTGCTGTACATCAATCCCCTGTTGGCCAGCGTGTCGATCGAATTGATCACATTCATACCGTTCAGGAGATCATTGACGAAATTTTATATGTCACACAGACCATTCTAACCCGTATTTCTTAGCAACAAAAAGAATGCTCTCTCTTTCACAACATTGTATTCAAAAAGGTGAAGGTAGGGCTGCTGACGAATTGATATGCTCCCCTAAAGGTAGACAGGTTAGATAATAAAAACCGACTACCAGAAGGGGAGCATATTCAAAATATGCCAATACAAAGCAGCAGAAAAAATTTTCGCTAGTAACTACTACCTGAAAAGGGTGGTTTTTCAGGATCTTGAGGGTTTTTGGCTTTTCTTGTTTTCCGTTTCAGCTTCGGCCTGTTGTTTCTCCAATTAAAAATTCGTTTATTGCTATCCAAAGAATAGAATTGGAGGAGAGAAAAATGGAGCATTATTTAGGTAATGTGTTACCATTGTATTCAGTAATCCCCTTTATCGGTATGTTATTATCCATTGCCTTATGTCCTATTCTAACTCCTAACTTTTGGCAGAGAAATTATGGTAAGGTATCGGCTAGCTGGGCAGCTCTAATAGCAATTCCTTTAGTTATAGCATATCTAGGAGAAGGCATTAATCAGTTATTAACTGTCATTATCGCCGATTACATTCCTTTTATTATTCTACTGGGTGTACTCTTTACTGTAGGCGGCGGCATCTTGCTACGCACTACCTTAAAGGGAACGACCTTTGTTAATGCAGGCTTTCTTGTGGTTGGCTCAATACTTGCTTCTTGGATGGGCACTACAGGAGCAGCCATGTTGATGATTCGTCCGTTCCTGCGGGTTAACAAACATCGGAAATACCGGTCATTTATGGTAGTCTTTTTTATTTTCATGATCGCTAATGTGGGAGGAGCCTTGACACCATTAGGCGATCCCCCGCTTTTTCTAGGCTTTTTACATGGGGTACCTTTCTTTTGGACGTTGCGTGTGATTGCACCCATGCTTACCGTACTTATTGCTCTGCTTCTGATTTATTTAGTCTTTGATGCCTATTATTTGCGTAAGGAACAAAAAGAACGGGCTAGTTTATGTCCTGATCCGGATTCAAATGATGTAGCTACTGCTTGTACGATCTCAGGTAAAACCTTTGAACTTTTAGGGGCACAGAACTTTATTTTGTTAGCAGCTATCATAGGAATGATTCTCTTCAGTGGTAGTGTAAAAATGGGCTCGGTTTCTATCTTAGGAGTCCATCGTGATTTACAAGATATTGTTCGTGATGTTTTACTTGTGGTTATTCTGATTATATCCATGAAGATAACACCTAAAGCTCTCCGAGAAGAAAACGAGTATTCTTGGGCTCCTATTCAGGAAGTAGCTTATCTCTTTTTTGGCATCTTTGTAACCATGGCACCTGTCCTAGCTATCTTGAAGGCAGGAGAAGCAGGAGCTCTAGGGTTCATCATTGCTGCTGTCAAAGAGCCGGCCCATTACTTTTGGGTCGCGGGAGCTCTTTCCAGCTTCCTGGATAATACTCCCACTTATCTAATCTTCTTTAGTACTGCTTTGGGCCAATTTTACCCAGGCATGCCCGAATCTGTAGCCGTTTCAAAGCTGCTTGTTGAGCATCCCACTTATCTAATGGCTATTTCAGCAGGGGCGGTCTTCATGGGTGCTAATACTTATATCGGTAATGCGCCAAACTTCATGGCTCGTTCCATTGCTGAGGAATTCGGGGTACACATGCCTAGTTTTTTTGGGTATATGGCTTACAGTATATGCATTCTGTTACCCCTCTTTGGTTTGGTTACTCTTATTTTCTTCTAGAAGTTGAAACTTTTTTATTAAAAACAGAAAGCACGTAAATGTTGCTACCTGCTTTTAAAAATTAACTTTCTAGGCTCCAGATTTAAGGACTTGTTTTCTTGAGAAGCACATTAAAGAATATGGGACTTTAGAAAGAAGATTTCTCATGAACTGTGTCTGTCCTCAATTCCCACTCTACGAACAGGATTTTCTGGACTTATCCTACGGATTCCGACCAGGAAGAAGCTGCCATGATGCGTTGAAAACACTAAATCACAAAATTGAGTATGGTAAAACTAGCTATATTGTGGATGCTGATATCCGTAGCTTCTTCACCAATGTCAACCTTTCTCCCGTTATCTCATCCTTGAGTGGGAAAGGAGACAAAACACGGATGAGCGTTCGCTAGGAGGACTGTTTTATCTTTTTGCTTATGAGGTGATGGACCTTGACCTAAAAACGGCATTACGCCAGTTAATGACATTTGTCCTCAACCTTTTAACGAATGAATCAGGGAATAATGAGTCATCGCTTAGTCAATTACAGAATTGGATGAGTGAATTACCCAGTTATATTAAGGTTTTCTTCGTACAATCGCGGTGCTAAAGTTGAGTCATTTAAAAATAATATTTATTTAAGGGAGGAAATTTATATGATTAAAGCATTGGAACCAATACAATTCAAAAATATAGGATTTAAAAACAGAATTGTGCGTTCAGCAACAATGGACCCGCTTGGAAACCATGACGGGACTATTTCAGAAGCACAATATAATCTTTATGAAACATTAGCCAACAATAATATTGGACTAATTATCGGAGGACAGATTTTTGTAACTCCTGTAGGAAGAGTCGGATTAGCTGAAAATGCAATGTGCGATGACCGCTACATTGATTGTCATAAGAAAATGGTTGACATAGTTCATAAGGCAGGCACAAAGATAGTTGCTCAGATCAGTCATTGCGGTGCTGCGTCAATGAGTATTAACGGCAATCCGCCGGTGGCTCCATCTCCAATTCCTTATGCTGGTTCAAGTATTGTTCCAAGAGAACTTACTATTCCTCAAATTGATGTAATAATCCAGCAGTTTATTGACGCTGCTGAAAGATGTAAAAAAATAGGCTATGATGGAATTCAAGTACACTGTGCCCATCAGTATTTATTATCAGAATTTGTAAATCCTGTTTATAACAAAAGAAACGACGAATACGGCGGAAGCATAGAAAATCGTTTTAAAATAACAGAGAAAATAATAATAGGCATTGTTAAAGAATTAGGAGATAAATATCCTGTATTTTTGAAAATCAATTCCAATATAGAAGAAAATGACGAAGACTATTATAAAGATTTAGTTTATGTCGCACAAAAATGCAAGGAAATGGGAGTTGAGGCAATAGAATACAGTGGCTACAATTTTACACCCTTAGGTAGAAAGGGACTTCACAACTATTATATGGAGAGAGTGTCTGCAGTAAGGAAGGAAGTTGATATTCCAGCTGTTTTAGTAGGCGGCATCAGGAACTTCAAAGATATAGATGAGATAATAGGCAGCGGCATAGAAATGGTTTCTTTGTCCAGGCCGTTTATTTGCGAACCAGATCTTGTAACAAGGCTTATTTCAGGACAAGAAGAAACACAATGTACAAGCTGCAGCAAATGCTTTTATCTGTACAAGAAAGAAGGCAGAAGATGCATATTCCATGAAAAGAAATAATAATATAAGAATTTCAACTTTCGGTGCGACCAAGCATAGGTTGTGAAGTTTTGCTGGTGAGAATCCTACTTGGAAAGGCTAAAGCCAAGAGTGAGTCTTGGACGGTTGGAAGTAATTTTAGACGTTAAGCGTAAACAGTTAGGTAGTAGGCCTGAAGGTAATTGGGCCTCGAAATGAGTAAACCGGAGAAGTTGACGTTTTCGTAACTACGGAAGACAACACTCATTTATGTGTAAAGGCGAGGGTGAATGATCTGTGCTTTTCTGTCAATCAGTAAAGACATTCTGGCCCAACCCGGATATAGACTGGGTTACAGCATGTTTTTACGATACGAAAGTTGAGTGATTTATATAATGATTCTGCTGCAGAAATCCCTATTTTTACATTTCACTGACTACATTTAGTGTAACACTTTAAAATAAACCACTAGATATAGCGTGTCAAATCGCAAAATGGTACTTTTTGCACTAAAATCAATATAATAGGAACGATACTATATTAAGCTAATAGTAAAATTTATTAAAATGGGGGATAGGATTGATAACTTTAAAAATACCCGAAGCAGCTATTGTGCGCCTATCAATGTATTCTCGCTTTTTGGGAAAAAAGTGTAAGGTAGATAAAAATACTATATCCTCCGAAGAAATTGCAAAAGGCGTTGGGGTCAACTCAGCCCAAGTTAGAAAAGATTTAGCATACTTCGGGGAATTTGGGATCCGAGGGGTTGGCTATAATGTAACGAGTTTATATAAGCAGATCTTAAACATTCTCAACTTACATGTAGACTGGGATATTGCTTTGGTTGGCTATGGACACTTAGGCCGTGCTTTAACTTCATATAAAGGTTTTCGAGAACGCGGTTTTATATTTAGCCATATCTTTGACAACGATCCTCAAAAAGTGGGGACAAAAGTCAATGGGATTGAAGTATTGCCAGTGGAAAGACTGGAAGAAGTGATAGGAAAAAATCGTATGCCAATTGGGATAATTGCTACACCTCCCGATGTTGCAGGAGAAATAGCTAATTCATTTGTTAATGCAGGAGTTCAGTCCATTTTGAACTTCGCACCGATTGCTTTAAATGTTCGTTCTAATATCGAAATTCGCAATGTAGATTTAACGGTGAATTTGGAAGTATTGACCTTCAATAGTGTTTTACAAATGACTAATGATGTTAGGAAAGTTGGAATCAATTGATTTTAATCAAATTTGCTCCTGGTAATCGACAATGAAGATTGGAGAGATCTTAAGGTTAAACCGGAGAAATCCCTCTGGAAGGTAGGCTGACGTGATTTAGCTTCTTGTAGGCCATACCCAATTGGGTAGGATCGTCGTCTATTAGGTGACCATTGTGATTACGGAAATGTTGTCTTCCAAACTGCCAAACTTTGAAGGTTTCTCCAATTTAATGGGATTCAATCACACAATACCATCAGGCGGGTGCACTTTGCGGTAAAATCATTAAGACAGTATACTGATGATATCTTATTCACGTGGAATGTGTTTACCATCTAATTGACAGGAAATCGATTGTTTTGATTGAATTGTTACGCAAATCTACAAAGTTGAAATCCCACTACCAAATAATCCCCTTAAAGCATTTAACTCATATTTCATTCAAGGCAAGGAAAGAAATCCTGATCGATACGGGTTTTAATCAACCCGAGTGTCAAGCGGCCATGGATGAAGGAATAAGAGAATTAGGATTTTCCATGGAAACCACAGATATCTTGGTTACCCATGTTCACGGTGATCATTCGGGTTTAGTGCGTTACCTAGTCACCCCTAACAGAAAGGTATTTTGTGACTCTTACACTGCAATGCAAACGGTTTTGATGTAAATCAACGCGAGTACTGGAGCTATTTTGAAGATATGATTGATCAAAGCGGACTTCGGGAAGTCCCCCTTTCGGATTACTCAGGCTATAGATATGCAAGTAGACCCGTCGAAGATGTGCAAATTGTAAAGAATGGAGATGTGATTCAAGTCGGCGAATTTAACTTACGGTGTATTCAAACTGCCGGCCATGCCCCAGATCATATATGCCTCTATGAGCCAACAGCTGCAGTAGCCGCTGAACGGTATATTGAGGAATTAGATGCGTTTAATGCGGACGTTCTCCAAAGTGACAAGAAAGTCTTACTACTCTTCTTCAATGCCTTAAATAATGAGAGTTTAGAATTCAGCACCTTATTAGAAGAAGCAAATCAGGAGTTGGATGAACGCTACAAAGTCGTAAAAGTCGATATGGCAACGAAGAAAAATCTGGCTAAAAAATATGAGGTTAATAGTGTACCCACTGTTTTAGTCTTAGATAAAGGCAAGAAAATCAAGCGGCTATACTATTCCGTAGATAAAGAAAAATATAAAATGTCAATAAACTAGAAAAGAGCATCCATGCAAAAAGGAGCGCCTCAGAATCAAAATCTTCTGAGACGCTCCTATGTTCAAATGCCCATTTTAAAATTATAAGCAAATAAGACTGTGTGTATCAAGTTTAGTTTAATTTTGTGGTTTGATATCGGATGCTTTTTCAATCTCATTAAGCTGCCACTTAAAAAAGCTATTTTTTATTCCATATCGCATCATAATAGTCTATTGCTGCATGTGCTTCTGAATAATCTATAAGTTTTTTGCTGACCAGGCATAACGCATCTTTGTCAATAACGCCTTGCTGACTACGAATAGCTTTAAGTTGTTGTAAATATATCTCATTCTCAGCATCCATTAACCATTTTCGATAATTTCGTCTAATTGCGCTCATTTGGTCAAATTGTCGAAACCAGTAGTTTTTCTGCACAATTGGTCCGATAAATTCACCGTGCAGCATCATTTCCTGTTGATGATAAACCGTCGTCATTTCCTGTGCATCGAAAAAGCAATCTCGTGTACCGTCTTTTTTTTCATATACAAAGCCATAGAATGTACGATAAATGTTGTCTTCTATAACTGGATCATCAGCCATCTGATGTCGGGTATGATCATGCCATGCTTTTAGTTGCTGATAACTTGTTTTTGTTAAGACTTTTGCTTCAAAAGCTATTAACAAAGCTCCGTTAAAAAGTTGCAATTCAGCATCATCAAAATGCCCGTAAATTTTTTCAGCATAATTTACTAATAGACTATAAGCGTTATCATTGGCTTCTGTTTGAAAAAACGGTTGCATCATTTTAAAATAGCCATTTTCGTATTGCCTTTTCATTTTTTGCAGTAACTCATATTTGATTTCTTGTAGGATTTGTTCTTTCATACCTGATGGAACTTTGCCGCGTTTAACCAGTCTGATGACCGGTGTTGAATATACTTCTTCTAATCGCTGCTGCCTAATAAAGTCAAACAATTTATTTTCATGACTGGTTGCGCGATAATAGATTTCACCGTTTTTATAAATACTGGCGCAGCCATATATTGCAAACTCAACGTCAAAACGACCTAGAGCTGCCATGCGTCCGACATCTGCGGCACAACGCACATCACGGTTTTCGAAACTAAAATACTCCATACTGTTTCACTGCTCCCTATAGCATAACTTGCATATATCTGATGATGCCTGCACAGTCATGCGTATCGTTCCGTTACCATTTTTTTTGACATCCACAGTTTCATTCATCAGCACTGAAATATTTTGACTGGTAATAACATCATTCGTATCGCCTTGCGCAAAAATACGACCATTGCGTAAAAGCATGGCTTTGTTCATAAAGGATTGGATTTCTTCCGGATAATGGGTGACATAAATGATGGTCACATGACCGCTTTCTGCCAACATACGAACAGTATTCATCATGTGCTCTCTAGCATAGATATCCAATCCTGTACCGGGTTCATCAAGGACAAGAATCTCTGGTCTTGTAATCAGCGCACGAGCAATAAGAATATTCTGTCGTTCGCCTTTACTCATAAGATTAAATGGCTGATGAATTTTTTCACCCATACGCAATTCTCGCATCAGTGCTTTTGCCTGCCGGACATCTTGATCTTTAATGTCGTATTCGATATTAAATGTGCCAAACAATCCAGACAAGACCACGTGCAAAGCTGATTCACTTTTGTAATATTTATCGAAGAAGGAACTGCTGACCCAGCCAACCTTCTGACGTAATGAAAAAATATTTTCAGCATCATATTGTTTTCCTAATACAGTCAATTGACCGGAAGTGGCAGATTTAAAACCAGCAATAGTACTCAAAAGTGTAGTCTTACCACTACCGTTTACGCCAAATATCAGCCAATGATCACCTTTCTTAACTTCCCAGTTGATTTTGTTCAAAAGATAACGTTTACCGGACTTACAGCAAAGATCATTAGCACTCACGATGGTCTGCATGACTATTTCTCCTCTTGATCTAATTTAATATCATCGTTTTTCATGACCAAACATTCATCCCAATCGCCTTCCTCCATATTCAATGCGATTTGAAAACCATTTTGATTTAATATCCCCATATTTTTGCATCCCCAGGCCATGATTTCACTAATTTTTGCGATATTCATCTGACGTTTTTTTTCGTTTTGGTCCAAGCCTTCATAATAATCAAATTCCAGGTTGTCTACAAAATTACGAGCACTGCGGTAAATTTCCGGTTCGATGCCAAATTCGATACGGTCGCAGTTATCACAATAAATTTCAACTCGAGCATCTTCGACATCATTAAAAATGATGCGATTGAGATTTAACTGACCTCCACAATATTTGCAGACACAACGTTTAGCTCGTTTCTTCAGCATTTCTATTCTGCTTTCTGAACAATATAATGAATTCATTTCTCTGCCTCACTTTCCCAAGATGCAGAAATATCCTGTTTTTAGTATGAAAAGCAGGATACTTCTGTATCTATACCTGACTATACTTTCTTAAAGTTAAACCCTTTATTTAATTGATATCTATCATAATAGTAGAGACAGATATATTTAGTTCATGTACATTCCGCCATTAACATCAATTGTTGTGCCAGTAATATAATCTGACAGGGGTGAGCTTAAAAAGTATACTGCATTAGCAATGTCTTGTGCTGTTCCAAGTCTGCCCAGTGGGACATCTTCCGGTTTGTGGCGTCCCTCCGTCATTGGCGTAACAATTAAGCCTGGAGCAACACAGTTTACATTGATTTTATGGCTTGAATAATGATTGGCATAAGATTTGGTTAGAGCCATAACCCCAGCTTTAGAAGCTGCATAGTCTGGACTTGTCCTTCTACCGGCCATTCGTCCGGCAAGGGAAGAAATGTTAACTATTTTTCCGCTGCCTTGTTTTCTCATCGTCTCTATAAATGCCTGTATCATTAAATGTGTTCCGCGTAAATTGGTATCTAAGACACGATCCCATTGTTCCAAAGGAAGTTCCTCACAAGAATATCGGCTTACAATGCCGGCATTATTGACAAGAATATCGATCTTCTTATACTTTTCAATAATTTGACAGGCTAAATTGCTTACAGATGTTGGATCGATAACATCCACAAACATTGGCTCTACTGCTAATCCTAAATCAGAGAGTTCTTTTGAGATATGGTTAACACCTTCTGCATTTATATCAGCTGCTATGACCGTTGCACCGTGCTCTGCCAATTTCTTTGCACAGGCCAGGCCTATCCCTTGACCTGCACCTGTTACTAGTGCTATTTTATCTTGGAGATCGGTTTGATTGTACATACAAATTTTCCTCTTTCGTATACCCATTTAGATGCTTACCAGCCATGATACAGAAATATCCTGTTTTCAGTATGAAAAGCAGGATATTTCTGTATTTATACCTGACTATGCTTTCTTTAAGTTAAACTTTTTATTAATCAAGGATCTGATAAACGGGTGCGCCTTCACATTGCGCCGGCATTCTGACGCCAAGCAAAGTTGCTACAGTGGGTGTAACATCAACATGTCTAACAATACGATCGGTTAAATAATTTTTCTTAATACCCGGTCCTGCTGCTATGAAAACAGAACGTACGGAGGTTCCGCAAGTACCATTAATAGTAGAAAAACTATCTGCATGGTCAGCTGTATATCCTTCTGCGATATAGTAGATAATGTCGCCGCTGTCTGGGCCGCCTTCACCTAATAACGCAGCATCTCTATTACGTAATGCTAAAGCAACGATACGATGACCGGTTTTTTCATCACGCAAGCTATACAGATCGGTCATAATTTTTTCTTCTAATTCAAATTTATCAGCAGGATCAACAATACCTTCCGGATCTCTGCCTTTTAAGTTGATAAAGATATGGCAGTAAGATGAAGTGCTGGCCGTTGTTTTTGACCAGTCAACCTGGGGCAGATCATTTCCATTTTCGTCTTTTTTCAAAACGGTGTAACCTAATTTGCGCATTTCAGAAGCATTAACACCGGCTGAAGCAAGACGATAGACATCGGTGTCATGTTCCGGGGTAGTCTGGCCATGGTCTGATACAAGGAGGATTGTCCAGCCTTCGTCGAGTAATTCTAAGAATTCACCAACGTAGTTATCGGTTTGAATATAGACTTCATCAAACAGGCGCTGACAAACTTCCGGAACTAATTTACTTCCTTTCTTGAGGTAAGCAACTAACATATGACCCTGCAAATCGACATTGTGGAAATGAGAGAAGATAACATCGAAACCCTGTTCATGAGCCATGTATTTAATCCCATTCGCATTCCATTTTCCAGAATGATCCCAGCTTGCTCTCATGCATTTTGAAATTAATACTTCATCAGAACCGCCAGCTAAGCAAACGGGTTGTGGATAACCCACATTTTCAACAACCGTTTTTAATAAACTCTTGGGAGACCATATCGTATCATCATTAAAGTCCATAGCAGCGGATATCCACATACGCAGGCTGCTGCCATCGTCAGCTAATTCAAGAATACGCATGCTACGGTTGGCCATAATACGTTCATCTTTTTTTATCGCTTCATCAACAACATCTTGTACGAAGACATCTTTTTCAAGCACAACGATGGGTTCGGTTGCTTTCTTGTTTTTATAAAGGGCTAAACGGTCATATTTACCTTCAGCATTTTTCAGTATTAAGCAAGAACGATGGATAAGGCCTTTTGCTAATAACAGTGTACATTCTAAGGCATCTGCAGGCGCATCAGTCCAACCTTTTGCAGGTCTAATGGGAGAGCTGACCATATCCATAGGTGTTTCAGAAAGGTTCTGGACATTTTCCTCTGCTTTTAGAGTAACACGCTGGCTCTTTTTAACCGTCAGGCGATTGCACATTAGATTTAGATCATTCGCTTTATCATCTTCTGCAACTTCCATACCGGTAATAAAACAAGGAACCTGACTATCGGATGCTGCTTTACTTCTAAAAGAGACCTCTTGAACCTTTGTGCTGGCTACCATTAATAGTTCGGATTCTACCTGTGCCGTACCCACGTTGATGCCGCCCGGCTGTGTACCGTCAATAACATAAAGATTTTCATTGTCAGAGCTTGGCGGCCAACTGGAACCAGGCCAGTGCCATACTAATGTTTTCAAGCCGGCTTCTGATGTAACATTCCACAACTGCTCTGCATGGCAATTCGTAGAATCAAAATTATATTCGACAATATCATGTTGAACGTTATGTCTGTAATAACCGGTAATGCCATGAACAAGTGGACTTGCACCGGTTGCTAAAGTTGTCCACATGGGCGGTGTTACAGTTGGCTGCCCGCCGATCATTTCCAGATCAGTTCTTGCTGAGCCTCTTTCCATAAATTTTTTAAGGTTAGGCATTTTTCCTTGATCCATTAAACGTTTAGTCATTCGTGGATCTAAACCATCAATCCCAAGAATCAGGACTTTTTTCTTATCCATTTTTGTCCTCCTCAAAATAGATATTGGGTTAAGGGTGATGACGATTATTTTAGTTCCATATTTCTTAAGCCCGTTCAAGGTCGAAAGTTCCCATTTTTTGTAGTTTTTCGTCATCTTTGTCATAGAATTTTTTGCATAGAAGTGTTGCGATTACCACGGCAAGGAAGCCAATGGTTGCTACAATGACTACGGCTGTGCTTATATTGTACATATCCGAAAAGACACCGCAGATAATGGGACCGAGTACCCCTCCAATACCTTGGTTGCTCACAGGTATAAGTGAACTCGCAAACGTACGGTAATGCGGGGGAAGCAAATCTTGGGTTACAGTGTTTACAACGGATTGAGAACCATTAATGCAACCTTTGGCAAGTCCCCAGGTAATAAATGCGATGACAAGATTTTTAGCATTCAGGCTATTTTGCGTAAATGCAAATATGCAGGCAATAAATACGCATATTCCTATAATTGTTCCGTTTAGTCTGCCTTTTGGATTATCCTTAATAAGCTTGTCCGATAATAACCCGATGATTATCGGAATAAACATCGCAAACATTCCGATAAAGCCTATAAAAGTTGAGGCTTGCTTTACATTCATCCCGAAAGTTCGGGTAAATAAGGTTACTCCCCAGATAGACATGATGGTACCTGCAAATCCAATGAGTCCACTTATAATCACGGAAGTTAAAACCGCGGGGGATTTAATTAAATACAAAGCGACATCTTTTATACCTGTTTTTAATGCAGGTTTGGAAGCAGGCTTGGATGGTTCATTCGTTTGCTCGATCTCAGTAACTTTTGCTTTTACATCATTTTTAAAATCAGGCATAAACCACCCGATAATGGCCAGAATAAGTCCGGGAACAGCCACTATCCCGAAACATGCTCTCCATCCATAAGTATAGGCCAGCCAACCTGCCAGCATTAGACCTAAGGTAGCACCGGCGGAAACAGCTGAATTAAAGATTCCAAGTACGAGTCCCCGCTTATCTTTCGGGTACCAGGCCGTGAGCAGGGCTTCAGCTGTCGGTAAATAGCCTGCTTCACCGGCACCGATGCCAAGACGCGCCGCAAATAAAGACCCATATCCTTTTGCTAAACCTGATGCATAGGTAGCAATACTCCATAAAGCCACCATAATTGCTAATACTTTTCGCCGGCTCCATTTATGGGCAATTAAGCTAACCGGGATAACTAAAGCAACGATGGCAATTGAAAAAGCCGAGGCGATGATACCTGATTGTGTATCTGTCAATTTAAAAGCCTGTTTAATATAAGGCAGACAGGCAGCGAGTGTATATCTATCGACCAAATCAAAAAACATCATAAACCAAAGGACTGCAAACCAACAGTTGGCTTTCCACAAAGGCATCTTTAATTCCGCAGTATTCTCAGCAGACTTTGCCATAAAAATCACACCTTTAAGATTATTTTGGTCTAACTATTAACATAATTTAATTTGCAAATTAGCTAAATCTTATTATCGATGACCTAATCTCAGATGTTAAATAAATACAATAAGCAGAATATCCAGCTGCTTAGAAACATTTTTCCATTATTCAATGAGTTTATTTTCTAGTAAAGTGATTCCCCCTTATAAATAGTATCTTGCAATTATCCCACTCAGCTGAAATGGACTTTAGCGACTTCAGTATATGGTATAGTGAAAGTCATAACAAACACATAAAGTTAATGGATTACTATTATCTACAGTTTGAAATTGTAGAATGCAATGTATGTCATATGGAAATGTTATTAAGAAATTTGATTTGCGTAATTTAATAACATTGTTATTCCTTAGGAAATTCGATAGAATTATTTTGTAATAGTGCTCTCTTTCTCTTTTGCTTTCGATTTTACAATAAGCTAATTCAATTTTACGGAGGAGATTATTGTTGCAAATCAATCAATTGTATTATTTAATCGAAATAAGTAAAACGAAGTCTATAACTCATGCCGCTGAAAATTTACATGTCGCTCAACAAAGTATTAGCTTAGCCATAATAAGGCTAGAAAAGGAATTAGGAGTAACGATGTTCAACCGTTCTCACCACGGTGTGACTTTTACCAAAGAAGGTGAGATTGTACTTGAAAAAGCAAAGAATATTATCAATCAGGTTGAGGAATTAACGTCAATGTTTACCTCAGATCGACCATCATTAAAAGGGAATTTAATAATTCATACCAGTGCTTTTGTGGGTATTACCATTTTACCGGACATATTGTTCGGTTTCCTGAAACAAAACCCGAATGTGCATGTAAAAATAACAGAGAGGGAAACACTAGAAATTTTTAAAGCCGCCCAAAAAGGTGAATTTGATATTGGCTTTTTTGGCAGGTATCATAAAAATGTTGAAAATGATAATAATTGTCATATTCTTCAATATGACAGCTTAATAGCTTGTGTCAGTAAGTTATCTCCATTAGCTAAAAATGAATCTATTTCGTTAAAACAGCTTTTAAAGCATCCGTTAGTTGTTTTTTCTCAAAAACAAGAGTTTATTTCTTTTCTTGAGAAATATGGTAAACCGAATATCGTACTGATGGCCAACAATTATGAAGTTTTTAAACAAGCTATTATTGAGGGAGTAGCCGTAGGAATTTACTTGAGTCTAGAAATAAAGAGAGAAATAGATTTTACACAAGGTAAAATAGTGTCTATTCCTATCAGAGATGACTGTAAAATGGCTTATGGCTGGATACATCCGGAAAATGTGCCTATTTCAAAAGTAACACAGGAATTTATTAATTATCTGAATCTTTATGGTACTTCGTTAGGTCGTTGAGAAAATATTAAAAACAAACTCAAAAGTTGATAGTTACATTTCCTACATCTCAGATATTGGATAAAGGCAGGGTAAAATCACCTTTCTTCAAATCATCTTGAGGTGTTTTTTTATTTTAACTGTAGTTACACTTTGCAGTGAAAAACAACTATTAACTGTATATTATACGCAAACCTCAAAAAATTACTGTTATCAAGTAAATAGACAGCTGTGATACATTATAGATGACTTTGATAAAGTATTCACAATTTTTATGAGGAGGGAAAATATGAAAAGAGAAGCCTTAAGAGAGAAAATGATTGTTGATTTTAGTTAAATACAAAGGAGGTTAAAGATGAGTGCTGTTAATCGTAATTTAATCCTGATTAAATGTGCTTTAATCATGGCATGTGCCGGACTTTTATATTCAGTAAGCGTATTTATTAAACCCTTAGCTGCTATTCATGGGTGGAATGTTCAGTCAACGGCAATGGTCGGTTCAGCTATGCTTTTATTCTGGCCTTTAGGTATCTTTGCCGGAGGAAAAATTCTCTCCATGTTTGGTCCAAAGATCACAACGATTATCGGTTCTGTTATGTTTGGCGGCGGCCTGATTTTATCTGCATTTGTTCCAAGCTCACAACCTTGGCTCATCTATGTGACGTATAGTGCCATTAGTGGTTTTGGGAATGGTATTGCATACAATGGAGCTACATTTACTGCAGGGAGTTGGTTCCCGGAAAAAACAGGGTTTGCCACAGGCATTTGTATCGCAGTATATGGTGGTGCTTCAGCATTCTTAGCCCCACTTGCAACAAAATTAATTCTGCTCATCGGTGTTAACTTAACGCTCATCGGTATTGGTACTGCGTTCTGTATTATTGCCATTATAGCCGGTTTGGGATTAGAGTCACCTCCGGATGGATATATACCTGAAGGGACTAAAATCGGAAAATCTGTTGAATTAGGTGCGGATCTGGAAAGTTACACTCTAAAGGAAGCTGTGAAAACAAAGCCTTTCTGGCTCTTACAGGTAGCTACAACATTTTTTCCGTCTGTATACTTAATCATGTTTCCTTTATTTGTCATATTCTGTACCGAAAAAGGTATAAGCCTTGCTATTGCTACGTTGGGCGTTTCCATATTTAGCTTAGCATCCCTAGCCGGTCGTTTTATATTAGGCTCTTTACAAGACAAGTTAGGTTTTAAAAAAGTATATACAGTTTGTTGGTTTTTTACGATGTTATCCGTTTTACTTCTGATTAAAGGAAATTCGGCTCCCATTATTCTTCTGGCGTATGCGTGTATCGGTTTTGGATTTGGACCTGCAAATTGTGTATACCCTTATACTGCAATTCATACTTTTGGACCAAAATTTGCAGGTACGATTTACGGCGGAGTTTTACTTGGATTTATGGTATGGACTCAGGTTGTTCCCCGTATCAGTACGATACTTGTTAATAGTTCCAGCGGCAGTTATACTGCGTCCTTCACAATTGCAGGTATCCTTTGCACAATTGCAATGGTGTCAATGTGGTTCGTACAATCTGTGAACAGGAATAAACGTGCAGAAAATATTACATGAATTGATTTTTAAAAAGGAGTGTGGGATATATGTCTTTAGAGCAATTAAATGAAAATAGTTTTGAAGAGGTTATTTATGATAATGGCGAACCCTGTTTGGTAATTTTCTCAAGGAAAACCTGTCATGTTTGTCAAGGCGTGGTTCCGATTCTAGAAGAGATACAGCCAAAGTACGAAGGCAAGTTCGGTTTTTATTATGTCGATGTAGAAGAGCATAAAACCTTATTCCAAAGATTTTCGCTCAAGGGAGTTCCTCAGATCCTTTTCTTTAAGGATGGCGAATATCAGGGAAAACTTGCCGGAGCCGTTGATGATGAAAAGGTTATAGATAAGATTGCTGAAGTTCTTGAATCCTAACATTAAACTTTGCAGAGAGGGAGAAGTTGAGGGGAATGGAAGACAGTAAAAATGCTTATGATTTAATCATCATCGGCGGCGGCCCTGCAGGGCTCACGGCGGCGATTTATGGGGGAAGAGCGAAGCTGAAGACCTTGGTTATAAACAAAGGAACAGTTGGCGGACTTGTTAATACCACCCGTGAAATTGTCAATTATCCAGGCTATGGGCAAATCAGCGGGTCTGATCTTATGAAAGATTTTAAAAAGCATGCCGATTCCTTTGGTGTGGAGTTTTTGCGCGATGAAGTCGTTACAACGGATTTTTCACAGGAAGATAAGATCATTCGTACAAAAAAAGGCAGGGAATATACAGCGAAGGCCGTGATTATTGCCTGCGGCAGTGAGCCAAGACTTTTAAATATTCCCGGTGAAAAGCGGCTCCAAGGCAGTGGTGTTGCCTATTGTGCCACCTGTGATGCCGAGTTTTTCGAAGGCGAAGAGGTTGTCGTTGTGGGCAGCGGGGACCAAGCAATTGAAGAGGGCATGTACATTACGAAGTTCGCCCGTAAAGTCACCGTGCTTGTGCTTCATGACGAAGGCGTTCTCGATTGCAATAAAGTCAGTGCTGAAAGGGCCTTTCAAAATGAGAAAATGGAGTTTGTCTGGAACTCCACGATTGAAGAAGTCCTGGGAGAAGAGAAGGTCGAAGGAGTAAAAATTAAGAACTTAAAGACAGGAGGTTCTACTGAACTTGCTTGTCAAGGAGTCTTCTTCTTTGTAGGGATGGTTCCTTCCACTCATTTCCTCAAAGACAGCGGCATCGAGAGGGACAAAAGAGGGTATATTCCCGTTAATGATATGATGAAAACAAACCTTGAAGGGGTATTCGCGGTTGGGGATAACCGCATTAAATATTTGAGACAAGTGGTTTCGGCAGCCGGAGATGGAGCTGTTGCAGCGGTTGCCGCTGAACGCTATATTGAAGAAATGAATGCCTTTAATACGAACATTGTTAAAAGCGACAAGAAAGTATTGCTCCTTTTCTTCAATGCTTTAAATAATGAAAGCTTGGAATTTAGCACGTTATTAGAGGAAGCAAACCAGGAGTTGGGTGAACGCTATAAAGTCGTGAAGGTGGATATGGCGACCCGAAAAAATCTGGCGAAGAAATATGAGATCAATAGCGTGCCTGCCGTTTTAGTCTTAAATAAAGGCGAGAAGGTCAAACGGATTTGCTATACAGTGGATAAAGGAAATCTAAAAGCTCAATTATAACTAGAGTTATAAAAGTTTAATGTAGTTTTCTTTAAAAAGAATTGATTTTTAGTTTTGGAAGAACGATAATACACTTCAAGATTTAACATCAATATCCAAAAAGCAATGGCACTTTAGATTATTAATCTAAAGCGCTTTTTGATTTTAAGGATAAGTTTATAATGTGAAAAGAGAGGAACCATGTCTACTCATCAAGCATGATGCTGATTTTCACAATAATTATTTATAGATTAACAAACGATACTGAAGTTAATGTAACAAGAGTGAAGTGTGGTATAAAGAACCTGCGTTCTTTTCTGTTACGGGTAAGATCAGTAGGGCAATTATTAAAGTCCTGTGAATATTGCAGAAATCAAAAGTTAAATTCTGCTATACTATGTTTATTATGAAATGCGCGAGGATAAGCTGCAAGTGGGTTTTTGGCGCGAAACCGTAAAGTCTAGTAAAATCGGAAGTTGCATGGGGCCTTTTGGGCCCTTTTTATATTGCTTTTTATAAACAAGGAAATCTAATAGATAAGCTCTCGACTTAGGGGATTGTAAAACGATTAAATGTGGATACTAAAATAATCAAGGTATTATCTTTACATATTTTAATACCAGGTCATATATTGTATAATATTTTTTGTGACTAAATTGTCGAAATTAAATATATTTGGGGGGCATTATGGTAGGGAACATTTATAAGAAAGAATATAATGCCGAATCTATCGCAATAAAATTTAAAAAAAATAAAATCACTTATGAACAGCTGGATAAAACAGTTAATCAATATTCAAGTTTATTATTGAATCTGGGAGTGAAAGCTGGAGAACGAGTACTTCTGAGTTGTCCGAATTCACCAGAATTTATTTATTCCTATTTGAGTGTGGTAAAAAATGCAGGAATTATTGTTCCAATTAATCTACAGCTCACAATAGACGAAATTACATACTTCATTAAAGATTCTAAAGCTAATTTTATGATTATTCATCCTGAAATTATTCAAAACTTAAAGTGTACCGGAGAATCTCTCCAAGAGCTTTTGGGCATCAAGGTTATTGTTCTGGATGAGGAGTTTCAGAGGACTATTTCTGAAATCTCGCCTGAATTATTTGATGATTTTTCGGATGAGAATGCAATATCCACATTTTTATATACTTCCGGTACGACAGGAAAGCAAAAGGCCGCAATGCTTACCCATAAAAATCTTGCTGCAAATGCTGAACAGTGCCGGATTGCATTTCAAGGAACTGTAAATGACAACTATATGTGCGTGCTTCCCATGTTCCATGTTTTTGGATTCACAACCTGCGTCCTGAACCCGTTGTGGAGCGGTGCAACAGTTACAATAATAGAAAAATTTCATCCTAAAGAAGTCATAGAGTCATTGTTACATGATGATGTTACTGTTTTTATGGGCGTTCCAACCATGTATGTAATATTGCTCGAGGCCTGTAAGAATAATTCTTTCCCTAAGCTTCGCTTAGCGGTTTCCGGGGGAGCAGCATTGCCTGTTGAAATACTTAGACAAGCTAAAGAGATTCTGAAGCTCCCTATTGTTGAAGGATACGGTTTGACCGAAGCATCCCCTGTAGTGAGCTTTAATCCTTTGGATGGGATAAAGAAAGAAGGGTCTATAGGACTGCCGGTTATTAATGTTGAGTGCAAGATTGTTGACGATAATGATATCGAATTAGCTGTTGGTGAAATCGGCGAACTTATAGTCAAGGGCAAAAATGTAATGTCGGGATACTTTAACAAGGAGAATGAAACAAAAGAGACATTAAAGAATGGGTGGCTGCATACCGGAGATCTGGCGAAGATGGATGAAGAAGGATATATTTTTATTGTAGACAGGAAAAAAGATTTGATCATAGCCGGAGGATTAAATGTATATCCAAGGGAAGTTGAGGAAGTTATATATCAATATCCGAAGGTGAAAGAGGCCGCGGTTGTTGGAATTGATGACAAATTGAGAGGCGAGCAGGTGAAGGCATTTATTGTTCTCAAAGACGGTGAAGAATGTACTTCCAAAGAAATATTTAGTTATCTGAAAGAACATCTTGCAGGTTATAAGATACCTCGTAAAATCGAATTTATTTCTGAGCTTCCCAAAAACAGTTCCGGTAAAATCTTAAAAAGAATGCTTAAAAATCAGTGATTAAAGAATTTAAAAGAAGAAATAGTAGATTAAAATCTCAATTATAAAAAAATACTTTGTTAGTAAAAGGAGCGTTTCAGAAATTCTGGAACGCTCCTTGTTAATTTTAATTGTAGATAATACTTTAAATAACTTTTTATAATTACTCCATCAAAGGGCTTCAACTTTAGAAATAGCTCATTTTCATTAATTAATATCGCCAACTAGTCCTTAGATTGAATGTGAGCGAGGTAATGACGATAGCTTTCTTATTGTGATCAATGACTATACACGGCTACTTGGTTCTTTCCTGATCTCTTTGCAGTAAGAAGTGCATTATCACTTAATTCGATAATCTCATTAATCTCTGTTCCATCCTCTGGGTAGCTTGAGATGCCAAGAGAGATTGTAATTGGAGGAAAAGGTGAATTATCGAGTTCGGTGATATTTAATCGTATTTTTTCAGCAATTTGAAAGGCATTCTTTTTATCGCAATTATTTAAAAGTACGACAATTTCTTCACCGCCATATCTATAAACCCTATCATTATTCCTAACAGTAGTTTTTATAGTCTGGCAAACGTTTTTTAATACAGTATCACCACATTGATGACCGAATTCATTATTGAATTTCCTAAAATTATCGATGTCAATGAAAATTATAGAATAATCACTATCTAAGGATACGTTTTGAATATCATTGTCAAAAGTTCTTCGATTAAAAAGACCTGTTAAATTATCAATTCGAAGATTCTTTTTTAATAAGGTATTGGATTTTTTGAGGTCACTATACTTTTTAAGGATAATAATAACTACAAAGTAGTTAATAAACCCGAAAACGATGCCCTGAATTATACAATGAGCAAGATTACTTGTAAATAGCGGCATAATATAATCATAAGTTATGCCATAAAAAATCCCAAGGATAATCATACTTATCAAAAGACAGGATTTCAGTGATAGCTTCATATAATCATTCCTTTTAATTACTTCGAAACTATTTTCGACAAATAATTTTGTTTTCCTTTGTTAAAGGAATTAAGGCAATAATAATAAAGCGACATCCAAAAATTTGCTTATAGAATTAACTTTTAAATATTAAATTGATAGGAAAGATATATATTATTGACATATAGTATAGGGGGGTATACTATACTGGTAAAGAGGTGATATTTTATGGATGAAATTCATAGTAGAAATGATAATCATCAATCCTGCCCTACATGTCTTCATCAGTTGGAATTAGGCCACGAACGGACAAGTCATCATAGTGAAAAAACGATTCGTGATTTAGTGAATCGTATGAATCGGATAGAAGGGCAAATCCGAGGCATTAAAGGAATGATTGAAAAACATGTCTACTGTGATGACATTCTTAATCAAATTGCTTCTGCGCAGTCTGCATTAAACGGAGTTTCAAAACTTTTGTTGGAAAAGCATATGAAGTCTTGCGTTCTTGAACAGATTCAAGAAGGAGACGAAAAAGTCATCGATGAATTGCTCAAAACTATTTCTAAAATAATGAAATAAATTGGTGTATGAAATGAGGGAAGTTTTATGGCTGATAAATTATTGACAATACAAGGAATGACCTGTGCATCTTGCGCTAAGGCTGTCGAGAGAGCGACACGTAAACTCAATGGAGTTAGTGAAGCCAATGTTAATTTTGCAACGGAAAAACTCAATATAAACTTCGATGAAGCTAAAGTTTCAGTGGAAGATATTCAAGCGGCCGTAGAAAAAGCAGGCTATAAAGCCTTGACGGATGATGTCCATAAAACAATGAAAATCGAAGGAATGACCTGTGCATCTTGTGCACGGACGATTGAGAGGGTGACGCGGAAGCTTGAAGGGGTTACAGAAGCTAGTGTTAATTTAGCAACGGAAAAATTAACGATTAGCTATAAACCTTCTAAAGTCAAAGTTTTAGATATCAAGAAAGCTATCGAGAACGCAGGTTACAAAGCGATTGAAGAAGCAACGACAATCGATGAAGACCAAGAAAGAAAAGTTAATGAAATAAAATCATTGTGGCATAGGTTTATCTTTTCAGCGATATTTACTGTACCCCTCCTGTATATTGCCATGGGTCATGTAGCAGGACTTCCGCTCCCGGATCTGATTAACCCCATGATGAATGCGCCTGCCTTTGCCATAGTTCAATTGCTGCTTGTTTCACCTGTTATCCTTTTGGGACGGAAATTCTACAGCACTGGGTTTAAAGCTCTATTCAAAAGAAGTCCCAATATGGATTCTCTGATCGCTGTGGGGACTTCAGCAGCCATTCTTTACGGGATATTTGCTACGCTTCAGATTACTGCGGGTAATCATTCGTATGCCACCGACTTATATTTTGAGACAGCTGGAGTTATTCTTACCTTGATTACTTTGGGCAAGTATTTTGAAGCGGTTTCAAAAGGGAAATCTTCGGAGGCGATTAAGAAGCTTATGGGGCTTTCCCCAAAAACTGCGATTGTTGTTAGAAACGGAAAAGAAATTGAAATTACCCTTGAAGAAGTTGAAGTCGGGGATGTCATTATTGTTAAACCAGGTGAGAAGATGCCTGTTGACGGGGAAGTTGTCGAAGGGACAACGTCTGTAGATGAATCAATGCTCACAGGTGAAAGTATCCCCGTCGAAAAAAATGTGGGTGCCAAGATTATTGGAGCGAGTATCAATAAAAATGGAACCATAAAATACAAGGCAACTAAAGTGGGGAAAGACACGGTCCTTGCTCAAATTATCAAACTGGTAGAAGATGCCCAAGGTTCGAAAGCTCCTATTGCCAAACTTGCAGACGTTATTTCAGGATACTTTGTTCCGATTGTCATGGCTATTGCAGCATTATCTGGTTTAGTCTGGTTTTTCATAGGCGGTGAATCCTCAGTATTTGCCTTAACAATATTTATTTCAGTTCTCGTTATTGCTTGTCCCTGTGCGCTTGGTCTAGCAACACCAACAGCGATCATGGTGGGTACGGGTAAAGGCGCAGAAAACGGTGTTTTAATTAAAAGTGGTGTTGCCCTAGAGACAGCGCATCAAGTTAAAACCATTGTATTCGATAAAACAGGTACGATTACTGAAGGAAAGCCCAAAGTTACTGATGTCATTGTTACAAATGGGATAACACAAGATGAACTCTTACAATTAGCGGCATCAGCTGAAAAGGGATCTGAGCATCCACTCGGTGAAGCGATTGTTAAAGGTGCAGAAGAAAAAGCCTTGGAATTTAAAAAACTTGATTTCTTTAAAGCTATCCCAGGGCAAGGAATTCAGGTTAGAATCAATGGTAAAGAAATCCTGCTTGGCAACAGAAAACTGATGGTTGAAAGTAAGATATCCTTAGAGAGTTTGGAAGTAATGTCAGATAAGTTAGCAGGGGAAGGTAAAACTCCGATGTATATCGCTATGGACAACACGTTGGCGGGAATCATTGCTGTTGCTGATACCGTAAAAGAAAACAGTAAAAGAGCTATAGAAAAGCTTCATGAGATGGGTATCGAAGTAGCCATGATCACCGGGGACAACAAGAGAACTGCACAAGCCATTGCGAAACAGGTTGGCATTGATCGGATTTTAGCAGAAGTGTTACCCCAAGATAAGGCGAATGAAGTTAAAAAGCTTCAAGAAGAAGGCAAAAAAGTTGCTATGGTGGGCGATGGGATAAATGATGCTCCTGCTTTGGCTCAAGCGGATATCGGAATCGCCATCGGTTCGGGAACAGACGTCGCAATGGAATCGGCTGATATTGTTCTGATGCGAAGTGATTTGATGGATGTTCCTACAGCTATCCAGTTAAGCAAAAGTACAATAAGAAATATTAAAGAGAACTTATTCTGGGCGTTTGGTTATAATATTTTGGGAATCCCCGTAGCCATGGGAATCCTCTATATCTTTGGTGGGCCCTTATTAAATCCAATGATTGCAGGAGCAGCAATGAGCTTCAGTTCCGTATCTGTATTATTAAATGCTTTACGCTTAAAAAGATTTAAGCCCATCAGATGAGTTAACTTATAGAAGTCTTTTATATGCCAGATTTCTTCAAGTCAAATCTAATTAGCTTGGAGAGAGTATAGAAAGAGTTTTTTGGAGGTGAAAGAGAATGAGTCAAACGACTTTAAAAGTTGACGGAATGACCTGTAATCATTGCAAAATGCATGTTGACGAAGCACTACGTGGTGTAAACGGAGTAGAGGCTGTAAAAGTGGATCTTGCGAAAGGGGAAGCCGTAGTCTTAGGTGAGGCTAAACGTGAAGAATTAATTAAAGCCGTGGAAGAAGCGGGATACAGCGCAAAATAAATATTATCTTACTAGACCATTTAATAGATGGAACAGCGAAACTTCAGTTGGAGTTCTAAACTCTAACTGAAGTTTTTTTGTTTGGTGAGTTAAACTATGGACATTTATTTAATTGATTGTCAATCTGCTGTGGCGAAAAGAGTTATTTTAACTAAAATATGGACATAGGAATAATTTGACAATAGTCGTTAGGGGGGATTGAGTTGGATTCACTTATCCATACTTTGCATCTTGGATTACAAAATGGTTCATGGACTGTACTTTTGTCCATGTTTGCGACGGGGCTTCTTCTTTCCTTAAATCCCTGCATGGGTGCTATGGTTCCTTTAGTTTTGGTAGGCACACGTCGAACGGGGTATCTTAGAGCTCTACAGTTTATTGTTGGTTTCACGGGAACCTTGATGTTTATCGGGATTTTGGCTGCAGGAATAGGACGAATGCTTACCTTCCCAAATTGGTTTTGGACAGTTTTCCTTGCAGTGTTGTATTTTATTGCGGGGATAACCCTATTACAGGTTAGATTACCCATTAAATTCTCTGGGTTTTATGTTAATCAGAGAAAAAGGCCTCACTTTTATTTCAACCAGAACGAAGGGTTAAATTCAGGACTCTTAGGGATTTTTTTTGCGTTGGCTCCGTCACCATGCACAACGCCGGTTATCCTTATCATCAGTGGGGTAGCTGTTGCTAGTGGGAAGATTCTTATCCCATCCTTAGCACTTGGGTTATTTGGCCTTGGACATAGTCTTTTGCTTTCTTTAGCTTTTTTGGCTAATGTACGTCAGTTATTTAAGGGCAATAACTTTATCCATTATTTACAACCTGTCTTAGGGGTAGCTTTAATTTTTTTGGCTGGCTATTTGGTTTTTAGGCCAGATTTATTTGATCACGTATCCGTAATGGGGCACTTGCACTAAGGTAAGAGTAAGGCTGCCCGATAATAATTATTTCTGGCAGCCTTACTCTTATGTTGGATCCTGTTCCATTACTGTTTTAAGTTACTTGCTTACCTCAGCAGGAACAACAATGGGTGCAAGAACACTATCTTTAAGAAGCTCAACACATTGAGACATATATGCACCAATTTTTTCTGATGGATCTTTTGTGGGTATTCCTAATGAGCGGGCAACAAGTTCAGTTAAATCCATCTGCTGTAATTCAGTTCCCATTGCATGACAGGTTGAGTTGAATTGGGAACCACATCCTGCACAGTTTGTGACCAAATATTCTGCACCTGTTGCAACTGCTTCCTCAACTCTCTTCATACCACTATGGGCAACCGAGGGCAACGAGTCAAAGGCTGAAACTAAACCGCAGCATAGTCCCTGTTCTTTGATATGCTCCATCTCTCTGAGTTCAATTCCGGGAATGGCTTTAATGACATTTCGAGGTTCATCATAATGGCCAAACCAACGGCCAACATGACAAGAATCATGGTAAGAAACTGTGTGATTCAAGGGTTGCGTGAATTTGAGCTTGCCCTCCGCAATTAATTCACTGAGAAAAACAGTAATATGTTTGAAGCGAATATTGCATTCGATTCCCATTTCTAAAGCCATTTGCGGATAGTTCTCATTAAAGGTTGCATAACAACCAGGACAAGAAAAAATAATAGTTTCAACTCCTGCTTCGTTAAACATTTCCAGATTGCGTTTAACCAATGCCTGAAAATCTTTTTTATACCCTCCGAGTGAAAGGTAAAGACCGCAGCATCTTTCCTTATCACCAAAGTGAACAAAAGGTATATTCAGGTGATCAAGAATATGGGTCGCATTTTCAGCCATGTTATCCATGATTGTTCCTGCCCAACATCCGGACCAATAGGCTAGTTTACCTTTAGTTTGTGTCGGAACATCTAACCATTTGAGCCGTTCCTCTGCCGGGACGCCCCAGAAGTTACCCGTTGTTAGCACATTATTACGGATAATATCCAAGCCGGTATTCTGAAGCATATTTTTATTGAACTCATAGCGGAGATTCATCCAGTGGTGAGCATTATGAGCTCTGATCTGACAAATGGTATCGCATTTTTTGCACGTTGTACAGGGATATAAGGCTCTGCCAACTTCATTATCAAGGGGAAGCTTTCCTTTAATATATTGATTAAGAATAAAGTATTTCCCACGGGGAGAGTTACTTTCCCAAGGAACGGCATCAAAAACGGTACAAACATTCCGACAATAACCACACATTGCACAAGAGAACGTATCATCCGTAAGACTGTCATCGAGAGGTGAACTAAAGTTATCAGATTGCCACTTACTTAAAAGACGGCCGGCTAAACCGATCAACCCGCTTCCTGCATTGGCAACCTTCATTGCCGCTGACAGCATTTTGGTCGGAGATTGTTTATCCAGAGAAGGCGGAATAATTTTACCCGGATTTAATAGTCCGTCTGGATCAATGGACTGCTTGTAATTCCAGATGCTTTGAAGACGCTCTTGTCCGAAAAAGGCTTTAGCTCGGTCAGTAAAGTACATTCCCACAGAAAATACGCTGCCTCCCAGTTTTTCTCCTGCATCAATTACATCTAAGGCACACGCATAGGCCATCGGGAAGCCTAACTTTCTTTCATCAGCCAGCATAAATCCTAGAATAGAGATCTTATCATGGCCAATCATGGTTCCCTCTAGGGCAAATTCGCCTTTAAACTTCCGTTCAACTTCTCCGACAAATTGGGATACTTCTTTAATAGGGATAACAACTTCGCTTGCAACTAGAGTGGGGCCTAGTTTTTTAAACCGCATTGGATAAAACTTATCTGCCCATTCTTCGAGAGCTAATTTATCACGCATAATTTTCCCGTTATAGTTCGATACGAGTTTTCGAACTTGATTTTCGACAACAGAGCGCCGGGGTTTAGGGAAAACCATTGTGACTAAATACTCATCTTCTGGCAATACATAGTGTTCAAGAGCCTTTTGTTTTAACGAGGTAAAAGCAGGAGTTGAGATACTTACATTCCAAAGAGATACATTTTCGCTATTCAGAGCATTTAAAAAATCTGAAGCGCTAGACAAATATGGGAAGGAAGCTAAAATGACACTTTCTTCATCTTTTTCTCTTACTTTGACTGTTACTTCAACAATCATTCCCGTAATGCCGCAAAGACTATAGACCTTTTGCAGATCAGTTCCCTCAAATTTTTTAAGCTGTCCGTCCGGCATAACCAGGAGTACCGACTCAATATTATGAAGACAATTACCATATTCGTAACTTCCATATCCACTTCCGCCTTGGGCTACCCAACCTGCGACCGTTGAACTGTTTGAACTTGAAGGATAGGCCCGAAGAGTCAGACCGCGTTCACTTAATTCCTTTTCGAGATTATTCCAAATGACACTGGGTTCAACGGTAACGGTTTGATTAACGGTATCAATATTTTTAATTTTGTTCATGCGGACAAAATCAACGACGATGCCGCCTTTAGCGGGCACACTCCCTCCAAACCCTGCACTTCCGGCGCCGCGGGGAACAAGCGGGATTTTATCCTCTTGGGCTGCTTTAATTAGGGAAGATACTTCATCAACCGAGGTTGGTTGAACAACTCCATCAGGGGTACATTGAATCATTGAACGAATTTGTTCGGGCATTATTCCCATATCGTGGGAATATACAATACGTTCAACTTTATTAAAGCGGACCCGGTCTCCAAAAATGGTTTTAATTTTTTCCATTTGTTTCGTTGTTAAATTATTATTCATAACTTTCTCCCTTCCGTTTAACTTAAATTTTGACTTTGGAATAACCAGTCCTAAATAAATGGGTTGGTGCTCTTACCCTTATGAACACATTCACTACCTCCTTGGTTGATATTAAATACACAAATACTAAATATAGGTTTAAAAAAATAAGGCTTAAGGGAAGTTTTATTTAAGCTTTAACAAAACAATTAAACCATTGGTTCAAAAAAAATGTACCGTAGTTTAATATTTAATTGGTTCGACAAAGTATTTTATTTTCCTGCATGTCTTAAACTCAAAATTAAATATTTTTGTAATAAAAAAGAACTATCTTTAAGATAGTTCATTATCCGTTCAGCAAACTTCGGTTCCTTTTGAAGAATTGAATATAATTTAAGATGAATTTAAGATCTCCAGCTTCTAGATCCCGAACTGCTCTTAGAACGGCTTGTACACGGGGATCTCCAAGTAAACTTAAAACTTCAGAATTTAATGAGGAAAGAAGATTCTCAACATCTTCTTGTTCCAATAAGAAGTAACATACGGAAACACCAAGTGCCTTTGCAATATTTTCAAGTGTATCTAAAGAAGGTTCAGCCTGGTCGTTCTCAATTTGGCTAACCATCGCAGGTGATATTCCGGCCTTTTCTGACAAGAGCACTCCTGTCAATCCTTGTTTTTCTCGTTCATGACGTACTCGGGTTCCCACTGAAAATGAATCTGCCGATTTTTCAAGAAAATAGCGGACAGTAACACTAAGAGCTTCAGCCAATCGATCCAATGTTTCTAAGTCTGGTTCATCTGTCCCATTCTCATAAGCATTGATCTTATCAGCCGGGATTCCCGAGAGTTCGCTTAATTCTTCAATACTTAAGCTCCGTCCTCTCCGAATAAATTGGATTTTTTCTCCGTAAACCTTTTCAGATCCTATGCCGAATAAGTATGTTGGTGAAATATTTAAAACATTTGATAGCCGCCTTACCATTGCGATCGACGGCTTTTTTGCTTCACGTTCCACAGCGCTTAAAAATGAACTAGAAACCCCAAGCTGATTAGAAAGGTCTTGTAAGGTAAGCCCCCTCTGTTTGCGAAAATCCCGAATTGTTATTCCAATTCCCACTTGTTTTCTCCTCCTTAATCAACCCATTTAAGATTACTATAGCATATTTTTAGCGAGAGAACATTTATTAAGAACATTGGTTCAACAGAAGTCTTCAATCATTTTGCACAAAAAAGTTAATTTTATTGCAAGTGAAAATAAAAAGTATCCTTTGTTAGAGGGAGTTCATAAGAAATTCATAACCTTTTCATAAGAAGTTCAACTTTAAATTTTATAATCACATTGTAGTTAAAAAGAAGGTCGTTTCACGAAGCAGGTATCCAAGGAGGTGCCTAAAATGATGTTTATCCTTCTAGTTTTGCTGATTGTTGCTGCTTTATATTTATACCGGCATCACTATTAACTTACTTGAAAAGGTTAGGACATTAAAGCTAACATAAGTAGTTATCTACTTAAATTTTTAGAGAAGATGGAGGTATTTGAACATGATGGGTTGGGGTAACATGATGGGTGGATATGGTTTGGGTTATTACGGAGCCGGAAATTATTGGTGGATGGGTTTGATTGGAATGGCGCTTCAATTTGTTTTTTGGATCGCCATTATAGCCATTGTTTGGGGAGTAATTAAACGATTTGGTTTTAATAGTTTGGATAACCACTCTAACTCAGATAAAGCTTTAGCGATTTTGAGTGAACGATTTGCAAAAGGAGAGATTGATTCTGAAGAGTATAAGCACCGGAAAGAGAGCTTGTTACATTGATTAAAACTTTTTAAAGAAAACCATACTTAAGCGATTAGAGAGGAAGAGATCAGAAACCTAGAATTGATCTCTTCCTCTGCTTTTGCTGATATTTCTTATTAGATTCATAAGAAATTCATAACTTTTTCATAAGATAATCTATTTCTTTGTTTAACATAAATGATAGCTTATTCAAAAAAGCAATTTGGTTGGGAGGGTATCTATGAATAAGATCATGAGGAAGAGTTTTTTAGTTGGGGTACTGAGTTTAAGCCTAGTTATGAGTTTAGCGAGTATTTCACTAGCCACAGAGTCCAATATGAATGGGATGAATATGGGCGGTCATTCAGATACGCCGAATACTTCAACGCAGAGTGCTCCGCATGAAGCTGCGCCGGGGATGGATCAGAATATGTCAGGCATGAACATGGGAGGGCAAGCAACTACGCCACCAAGTACACCCCATGAAGCAACAAAGGGTATGGATCCTAATATGCCTGGGATGGAGAATAACAATCAGAGTAAAGATGAGCACGGGGAGACGGGTGAATCAGAAGGGGTTAACTGGCCAGTTGTTGGAAGCTTTTTGGGCACTGACGTTTTGATTCTTATTGTTGCAGGGGTCATGAAGTTCATAAGAAAATCTAAGCTTGAGATTCTAGGGTAAAGGAGGAAAGTCAATGTCGTTAGCTAAAATGCCAGATCAACATCCGCAAAGACCGGAAACCCCAAGAAAAAACCTTTTAGAAAACAAAGCACTTAAAGCGATACTGAAAAGTCGATGGTTTCCAGGGATTATTCAGATTCCGGTTCTTCTTGTTTTTACTTTAATCGTTTTTGAACTTGTGGCAGGGCCGAGTGCTGCTCATGATAACTTTGGTACAGCCGGAACCTGGGTTCTATGGTGGCCGATCATCCCTATTGCTTTCGTACTGCTTGGACGTTTCTGGTGCGCGATCTGTCCTTTTGGGACAGTCAGTGACTGGGTTCAAAAGTTTGTGGGCAATAATCGTCCGGTCCCTAAATTTCTAAGAAAATACGGAATTTGGATTATTGATCTTACATTTATCTTAATTACATGGTCTGATCATACGTTTGGAGTTGTTGAAAATCCTAGAGGCTCAGGCTTTTTGCTTTTATTGATTACAACCGGGGTTATCGCAAGCGGGGCTTTTTTTGAACGCCGAATCTGGTGCCGTTATCTTTGCTTCCTCGGCGGGCTTTCAGGCAACTATTCCCGTTCAGGGGCTTTAGAATTGCATGCTACTCCTGAAAAGTGTGCGAAATGTACGACACAATCATGTTATAAAGGAAATGGCAAACAAGCGGGATGCCCAATGTTTGTATTTCCGCGAACGATGGACAGCATGGCAAGTTGTAACCTATGCACAAACTGCATTAAAGCATGTCCTAATGATTCGATTCAATTATCGCCCCGTATTCCAACTCAAGGATTATGGTTTATTCGAAAACCAAAATTCGAAGAATCCTTCTTAGCCATTGTTATTATGGGAATTGTTTTTGTCCAGAACATTACCATGCTGCAAGTCTGGGAAGAGATCCTTAAGAAGCTTGAAAATTTCGTGGGAACGACAAATTACTTTGTTACGTTTACAATTACGTTTATTATTGCAATGGCCCTTCCGGTATTGGCCTTATTTGCAAGCAGCTACGCTTCAAAATTAGCGAATAAGAGAAGTACGATCGAGAATTTTGCCCGTTTTGGTTATGCCTTGATTCCGTTAGATTTAGCAGGGCATATTGCTCACAATCTCTTTCATTTATTGGCAGAAGGCAAATCAGTGATCTTTACCTTTATGGGGCTCTTTGGAATGCAAATGCATGAACAATCCACGGCTTTTGTCAGTGATTCAACTATTCAAATCCTGCAATTTGTGCTGATTGCTCTGGGTACGTTTGGATCTATTTATACTGCGTATAAGATTTCAAAGAATAACTTTAATGCCGAAGGAAAGACGTTAGGGAGCTTTATGCCCTTTGCTGTCCTGAGTTTAGTTCTTGCGGTAATTAACATTTATCTCTTTATGCTCCCAATGGCCATGCGGATGTAACCAATTTAATAGGGATTCATTTTAGCCCGGCGGCCTTTACAGTCGCCGGTCCTTTTCAAGTGAGGTGGAGTTCTTGGGTAAAATAAAATTACTCATAGTCATTGGAGCTATAGGGGTTATTTTGATAACAACGTTTGGTCTGAAGAAGACGACAACCGAATCCCAAGTTCCCAAGGTAGGTTATGATATGGGTCTAACTGCGCCGGACTTTACCTTGAAAACTTTGGAGGGGAAGACGGTTAAACTCAGTGATTATCGAGGAAAACCGGTTTATCTAAACTTTTGGACGAGCTGGTGTCCCGCTTGTAAGGATGAATTACCTGAAATAGAGAAGTTCTACGAGAAAAACAAGGGACGCATTGAAATTTTAACCATTAACATTACGTATAATGATCGATTAGCAGATATTAGGGCAATTTTAGCTAAAAATAGTGATCAATTTCCCGTGCTTCTCGATGAAGAGGAGAATCATTCTGTGACCGACTTATATGGAGTGTATGGAATTCCTGCGAGTTTTTTTATTGATAAAAACGGATTTATTCAGGATCACCATGTTGGAGGCATGACTTTAACCACCTTAGAAGAAGGAATGAAAAAGGCTCAATAAATGTTTAACGTTAAAGTTCTCAGTAGGCATATTTAATCTGTGGTTAAGAGAAAAGCAGCAGATCATTAGTTTTCTGCTGCTTTTACTTAATCTCTTTAAATTTCAAAGCATTAAATTCATAAGTTCTTCACAACTTTTTAATAGGTTATTCTAAAGTATCAGATAAACTAAAATCTAAGATTTAACAGTGACTAGAGAGGGGAATAAAGGTGGCACAATTTCTATTCACGATTAATGGTTTTTCGCTGCGTTCCTACGGAGTAATTGTTGCTTTAGCTATTGTTCTTGGAGCTGCGGTGGCATATGTGTTAGCCTCAGAAGAAAAAGAGTACCGCGATTATTTACTTGATCTTTTAGTGTATGCGGTTATTGGATCAATTATTGGAGCTCGTCTCTGGCAAGTGTTTTTCTATGAATGGGGTTATTATGCTGTTCACCCAATTGAAATTCTGAAAATATGGCATGGTGGACTCGCAGTTCAAGGTTCTTTAGTCGGAGCATTTCTTGTGGGTGGATTATATACTCATTTTAAGAAGATTGATTTCTGGCGTTTGGCAGATATAGCAGCACCGGGCCTGATTCTCGGACAGGGAATCGGCAGGATTGCTTGTTTCCTTAACGGAGATGCCTATGGAACTCCTACAAATTCAGGTTTTGGGCTGGTCTATCCTCTAGGAACGCCTGCTTACGATGTGTATGGTAATCAACCGTTATGGCCGGCTGAAATCTGGGAAGGACAATGGGATATTATCGTTTTTGTGATTATTCTAATCCTTTCACGTTGGCGGAAATGGACGAAAGGTACCCTTTTCCTAACGTATATCATCCTTTATTCTTTAGGAAGATTTGCTTTAGAATTTTTACGCGGGGATGTTACATCTCATTTTTTAAATTTAAGTTCAGGGCAGTGGGGAAGTATTGGGGGAATCGTCGTAGCGCTTCTGTGTCTTGGGGTTCTTCGCTTTAGAAGAAAAATCTAATCACTAGACTTTTATATGGTTATTCATTCCAATTTATTTTGCGTTATTGCTTAAGAAAAAGAGAGAGTGATAAATAGATGCTGTAATAGTATGATATTGCTACGGAATTCTTTAATGTTAGCTAAAATATATGATTCCGGATCTTCCTGATATTGAAAACATCCTGTCGTAGTTTCTATCCTACGGCAGGATGTTTTTTGATCAATCCCTATTTTCAAGATTCAGTACAAAATTAGTATACTTCTTTGTATTTTTAACTTTTGATATAGACAGTTAATATTGGTTTTTAAAACTGCCCATCATATTGTTAACCGTTGAACCTCCCATCATAGCGCCCTGACCATTGCGCATCGCCTGGAAGTTGCCATTCTTCATATATTGGGTCATTTGGTTAACGAGGTCTTCGCCCATGATAGATTTAATTTCAGGGGTATTCATTGCATTAACCATTTTAGAAACATCGCCAGTGGTCATTGCATCCTGCATTGCCGTGGAGTTATGAACATTTTGCATTGCGCCGGAAGTCATGAAGGATTGCATACCATTAATTCCTGCAGGGTTTTGATTCGTTGTGTCTGCCAAAGCTGGGATTGTAAATGCTCCAAGGGCTAAAACCACAGTTCCTAAAATAAGAGCTGCTTTTTTGTTTAACTTTTTCATAACTAATTCCTCCTTAAAATTTGGTTGTTTAAGTATTTGGTTTGTTTCGATGGTTTTATTATGGCATAGGCTTTTGAATTCACAATGAAATTGTTATGAAAAAGCTATGAAGATAACTTCAAATAGGAATTTATAATGAACGTTAAAAATTTTCACCGGAATTTGAGTTAAAACTTTCATAACTTTTTCATAGTTGAATGTTAAGATTAAGATAAAGGATAAGAGATTTTAAGGAAATTTATTAAATATTGAGAGGTTAGGGGGATATTTGATGTTTAATTCTATTCGAAAGAAACTTATTGCTGGATTTTCTATTATTTTAATCGTTATTATTTCAACCACTATATATAATCAGTACATATATAACGATGATAAAAATCATATTGCGGAAATAAAAGAAATAACTTTTCAAAGTTATGAATATTCAACGGAAATGAAAAACAATATAATTCAGGTTGGCCAGTATTTATCGGATGTAAGTGCATCTAAAAATACAACACATCTAAAAGAAGCTGAAGAACAATATACCTTTTATAAGAAAAATTCAGAAGGACTTGCTCGTTTAAATCCGGATTTAAAAGCTCAATTAGATGAATTAAATACTCAGATTGATAATCTATATAAATATGGATTAGAAATGGCGGATATGTACGTCAATGATAATCACGTAGGGGCTAACACTATGATGGTTGAGTTTGACAAAATGGCAGACAGCATCAATATAAAACTTGATGAGATCCAAACGAAGAGTAAAGCTTCAATGGATGATAGCCTCATGACGATCCAGATGCATATGGAAATGAACCAAAAAATATCTTTTGTTTTAGCCGTTGTAATGGTTATATTAGCACTCCTCATAGCAATTTTACTTGGGAATGGTATTACCAAACCCATTAATAATTTTCTTGAAATCTTTAAGGACCTTGAGAAGGGGCAGGGTGATTTGACAAGAAGAATTATTGTTAAGTCAAAGGACGAAATGGCCACGATGGCGCAATCTTTTAATAAATTTATGGACAGTATGGAAGATATGGTTCTAAATATCAAAAAGAACTCTGCTATAGTATCCCAAGGTTCTGTACAGTTAAGTGAAGGAAGTCGGCAAACTGCTGATGGGATAGCCATGATAAATGCCCATATGAGTAAGGCAGCAGAGGATAATCAACAAATAAGCACATCAATCAGCCAGATCACGGATGGTATTTTGCGGATTGCCCGAGAATCTCAGTCATCTGCAACCGATGCCCAACAGATTAGTATTGAAGTTGATAATATAAATAGGCTAGCCTTAGAAAGTGGAAAAGTTGCATCGGATACTCGGCTTGAAATGGAAAGGACTGAAGAAATCTCAACAAATACAATTCGTGTTGCTGAGAATCTTGGAAATAAAGCGGGTGAAATAGGTAACATTATTGATACGATAAAATCAATTACGGATCAAACTAACTTGCTTGCACTAAATGCGGCGATAGAGGCGGCAAGAGCAGGTGAGCATGGCAGAGGATTCGGTGTAGTTGCCGATGAAATACGAAAACTTGCAGAAAGTAATAATCAGTCAGCACGAACGATTGAAGATATGGTTATTAAAATTCAGGAGATGATCCAGGAGACAATACTTGCAACCACAGGTGTTGGTCAAAACATAATAACAAGCAGCAAAATGGTTCAAAACGTATATTCACAGCTTCAATCCATTATTGAAGGTGTGAGTAATATAAATGAAAGGGTTAAGGATATAGCAGAAATTACAGAGGGGCAAAGTGCTTCAACTGAAGAACTTTCAGCAACGATGGAAGCAATTAATCACAGTAACACAGCTATAATTGCAGCTATGCAGGAAGTAGCAGCAAGTATATCTACACAAAGTGATACTATAACCGGTTTAAGTACAACTGCTTCCGACCTCAATGGATCAGCAGAACAGTTAAGTGGGCTAATCACTAAATTTAAACTTAGAGAGGATTAAGCTAAAATAAAAAAATAATCAGGGGGTAAACGCAATTATGAGTTCGTTTACCCCCTGATTATTTTTTATAATTCGAAAAGACTGTTTGTATATTCATAAGTTATTCACTTAAAATTCAAGAGTCATTCAAAACTGCTTGCTATACTAATTTCAGGATCAGGTTAGCGAATTAACTATTTAGATAGGGGGATTAATTATGTGGGAGTTTATCAGTCAAAACTGGTGGATTTTTGTATTCGTTGGTATGATGTTTTTTACGCATCGTTCAGGGGGAGTAGGCTGTTGCGGTGGAGGTCATAAAGAGGAACAAGAACAGTCTGTACGTGCGAAGAATCCTGAGGATAAGGCTTAGATTGAAGAACATTTTTAAAGCTTAGTTTTTAAAAGGAGATAAATAGCATGACATTAAAAATACTTTCCGCTTTTACGGATTTGGCAAAAGTTCTTGGAATTTTGGAAGAAATAGATTCCCATCAAACTGTAAAGATTGACAAATCAAGTAATGACAGGCAAGAAAATAGACGCAAATAAAAAATTGAGTGTAAATATTCGGTGAAAGGATTCAATTATGAGTAAAGGACGAAAGAATTACATACCAGCGCTTAGGTTTGATTGCTTAAGTCCATTGTTCGATCCATTTTTACAGCTGACTATGCCAGAAAATACGTTTAAGCGTCGCTTAGTTGAACAAGCGAATGTAAAAAGGAATAACTATGTTCTCGATCTCGGTTGCGGTACCGGTACACTTACTATATTAATTAAGAAAACTTATCCAGAAGCCAAAGTGTTTGGATTAGATGCAGATGAAAAAATCCTAAAAAATGCAGAAACAAAAATTAAAAAGACTGGGTTAAATATTACCTTAGATAAAGGGATGGCTTTTGAATTACCCTACCTCGACAACTCCTTTGACTTTGTTCTATCGAGTTTAGTGTTTCACCATTTAACCCACGATAACAAAGTTCTGGCCTTAAAAGAGGTTTATCGGGTTTTGCGACCTGGCGGAGAGTTACATATAGCTGACTTCGGAAAACCTAGTAATACGCTTATGTATTTGATTTCACTAATAATGAGGAATTTTGAAGAAGCAAAGGATAACTACCAAGGTCTATTGCCTTGTATGACAAAAGGTGCTGGTTTTAATCAAGTACAAATAACGGCTCAATACTCAACCTTATTTGGTACATTAAGTTTATATAAAGGGTGCAAGTGAGTTTAGGAAGTCGGCCTCAACCAAGGTTCTATTAAAGTAACAACTGGGATACTCCGTCTAGGCATTTTCGAGACGTAAAACTTTCCAGAATACTAAGGATATTCCCCAGGTCAATACGAAAAGCATAATTAGAATGTACCCCATATTACTGAAATCTAGGCTTTGCACCCATTGCAAGAAACAGCCACCGCTGTTTCGTAACGAATCCACTTTGAGCTACTCTTAAAGATTTTTCCGTTTATAACACTCATAAAAATCCTACTCAATCCTTTTCCAACTGTTATAGAAGCACTGGATACTTTATTAATAAAACCACGGAGGTTTACAAATTGGCTACTTGCCTATTTGTAAACCTCCGTGGCCTACTTTTATCTATTCATTTTCCCTTTACAGCCGATGGTTTGGAGCTTTACATTCCCTTCATGCCGTTCATATCTTTAGAGTTTGCTTTGCTATACCAATCCTTATCGAGTGAATTAATTTTATCTACTAGATCTTTATCGTCTTTTCCAATGATAAGAATGCGATGGCTTGAACCCATCATCATATCAGTAATTCCGGCTTTTTGAAAATTTGCGTTTGGGAAGATTTGGGACATTTTTGAATCCAAAGGTGTATTCATAGAATAAAGTTCAATTACCATCGAACTTTTATCAAGATTTAATTTCTTTTCGTCAAGAATTACTGATTCTTTAGCACTAATGATATTACTCCCAGAAAGGTTGAACTTCTTCATAAAGGTATCAGTTGGTTGTTGAGCCCCCATAATTACCGTTGAATAAGAGTTTTGGGAAGACTGACTTTGTGAAGCGGAAGGCTGTGTACTTGTGGAAGAGGTCGTAGTGCTTCCACAACCAACTAAGATTAAAGAAGATAGTAAGGCTGTGGTAACCATAATTAATAAAAATTTTTTCAAGAGAATGCTCCTTTCAAAATTTAAAAATATATTATACGGGTAACTTTATTGTTAAAAGTATAAAAGGCAATTAAGACTTTCTAATGATTTTCTTATGAATTTCTTATGAATTTTATAGTCTAAATAATAAGAGCTTGCGTGTTTAGCGAAAGGCTTTTTAGTTGGGATATTTCACACATTTAAAGAGACATCTATAAGTTCAAACGGAACTTGTAGATGCCTCCTTCATCCTCCTTAATCATTTGCCATTTTCCTGTGGGAAAGTTAGCTTAAAAGTAGTACCTACTCCAACAGTACTTTCGACCGATATTTGGCCGTGATGCACTAAGACAATTTGACGGACGAGAGCTAAACCTATACCACTACCGCCGCTTTCACGAGCTCTTGATTTGTCTGTACGGTAAAAACGTTCAAAGATAAAGGGTAAATCATTTTCTGGGATCCCGATGCCTGAATCCTTGATAAAGATAGCAATATTATTAGGTTCGTGCTTCAAAATAATGCGAATCGTTCCACCATATTCCGTGTATTTATAAGCATTCTGGATTAAGTTAAAGAATAGTCTGGTTAAGAGTCGCTCATCACCGGATATATTAAAGGGTTGTGATAACGGAATCCATTGCAAGTCAAGCTCTTTTTCCTTGATGAGCGGATGCAAGATGTTTATAACCTTATCTATAATATGGTCTAAGTTAACCGGAAGGGGTTTTATTTTTAGAGCTCCAATCTCAGCAATATTTAAATCCTTTAAGTCACTTGAAAGATCAACAAGCCGGTTAATTTCTTCGTTGATTATAGAGAGGTTCTCAAAATTTGCGGGAAGGACTCCATCTTGAAATGCCTCAATGTAACTCCGAATGGAAGTCAATGGTGTGCGTAATTCATGGGCGACATCGGCAGTGAACTGTTTGCGTAATTCTTCTTGGCGCTTAAGATTATCCGCCATGGTGTTAAAGGCTTCAGCTAATTGTCCCACCTCGTCCTTGGCTGTTAAAGGAACACGTTCTTCTAAATGTCCTTGACCGATGTGAAAAGCTGCTTGAGTTAGCCTTCGAAGCGGAGCAAGCAAATGCTTATTCATAAGGAAGGTAAGCAGGATGCCAAAGAGTAAAGCTAGTGCGCTAGCGACTACGAGAGAAGAAAAGATGGAAGACATAAAGGAAGTATCTTCAGGATTAAGGACTCGTGCATTAGTTGGGTATCGCACCTTAGCCGTGGCTATCGTTTTTTGCTGTTTATCGGTAATGTTAATGCTTTTGGTTTGCCAATCTTGTACTGAATAAGGCATGTTCATCATACCCGACATGGTTGCATTCTCAACATTGGCTGCACCCATTCTTTCATGCATAGCATCCATCGAATTCTTCAGGGTAACAATAATATTTCCTTTGAGGTCTTGGAGCGTAACTTGAGTACCTAAAGGAAGTGATTCAGCGATGTTTTCTAAGGCGATTGTATCCCAAGAATTATTTTGATAGGCTGAACTTAAACGCTCTGGAATCGGTGCAAGGGCAGCTTCAGTTGTTTTCGTTAAGTAATGCGTAAATTCTTTCTTAAAAACATAATGAACGGAAACCATGCTTAAACCAAGGGTAAGAAGTACAATAGCCAGAGTTGATAATAAAAGTTTTCTGCCCATTTACGCCTCCGCTTCAGAATTAAATTTATAGCCTATTCCATAAACAGTTACAATAATTTTGGGATCCGATGGGACTCTCTCTATTTTTTGCCGCATTTTCTTAATATGAGCGTCAATGACTCGGTCATCACCTTGGAAATCATAACCCTGAACCAAGCCTATAAGCTGAGCCCGTGAAAAAACACGTCCCGGCTGCCTGGCCATAACAGAAAGAAGTTTATATTCCATGGGGGTTAACGGAATTATTTCACCGTTATATCTTACTTCATGCTGAATATTGTTAATTGAGAGGTTGTTATCAAAGGTTGTTATGTCGGCAACAGGACCGAGACCAAGATCTGTATTGGAACGTCGCAAGACAGCTCTTACACGCGCAACGACTTCTCTTGGACTAAAGGGTTTAGAGATATAATCGTCTGCTCCCATTTGCAGTCCGGAAATCCGATCTTCTTCTTCGATCTTTGCGGTTAGCATGATGATAGGAGTGGCAGAAATCTTGCGTATTTCTTGGCATACTTGCTCACCGGAGAGTCCAGGCAGCATTAAATCAAGCAACACTAAATCGTACTGATTTTCTTTAAACAACGTTAGGGCTATCGAGCCGTTTAAGGCAGTCGTTACTTGATATCCTTCTTGTTGTAGATAAGCTTTGAGAACAGTGAGTATATTTTTTTCGTCATCAACTAATAAAACTTTCATTTTGCTCATCTCCTGAACAAATTAATTCAATTACTGTTTAATTTTAATCTAACCTAGATATAAGCATAAGTTATGAAAAACTTGTGAATAACCTGTGAAGATCGTTTTTCAATTTAGCACTATTCGTAAAACATATTAAATGTAAGCCGTTGTATATCCCAAAATAACGTATTATAGGCCGGAACGTGATGATGCCACCATTTTTCTGCATTTAGCCACCAAGGATCAGCTTCCAGCTCTATAAGCCTTATAATATCATCGGTAATCTTCTTATATTTTATGGGTGTATCTTCGTACATTGACCAATAAGAAAACTCATCTTTCCGTTTTAATTCATAAATACTTGGCTCAAATTTAAACCAATGTGCATAATCTCCATCTTTTGTACCAAGCAGAAACCTTCCGGGGCAATGGTTAGCTGTAATTAAATCTCCCGGTATTTTTTTGCCGTTACTAAAGGGGATACCATCCTTCGGGCAGTTTGCAATAGGAACGCAAAATGCTTGATCAAATAAACTAAATTGTAATGAAATAATATCTATTTGATCGTCTGTGTATCGCCGGTAATTGGGAAAGGCTCCTTTAAAACCTCTTTCGATTAAAGAAGGAACCACCCAGTCGATAAAGGCATTCTTCATCCTCATTCTGGCAACTGACATAAGATTACCTCCACCTGTTCTAGTATTAAAACTATTACAGCTCCGTTATTGGAATTGTGATGTCATAGTGTGATGTCTCACGTTATCATCACCTTCTAAGTAGTATATTGGCTTTCACGAGCGGTAAGAATTAAAAACAAAAAAACTTATTTACCTTTCCTAGGCAAAGGAGAGTAAGTCTGATACAAAAAAAGTAAGCGAGGCTGATTCAAGCCACGCTTACTTTTTAGTTTATCTTACTTAAACATATAGCAGGTCATAGATAAAGCGCCCATTGTACAGGATTCGTTATAAATTTTGATTTCATCCTCTTTTGTTGAAGCACCTAGGATATAGAGCAAAGGGAAAAAATGGTCAGGACTCGAAAAGGCTAATTCTGCTGATCTTCCGGCTTTCTTATAATCCATAACACCGGAAAAATCTCTTTGGAGAATTCTTTCTTTTATATACTGGTCAAAGTTAATTGCCCAATCATACCCGTCTTCCATTGAAAAATCAACATAAGCAAGATTATGAACAACATTACCGCTTGCAAGGATTAACACGCCTTTTTCACGTAACGCTGCAATTTCTTGTCCAATCCTAAAATGCGTTTCAGCACTGGCATTGTGGTCTACGCTTAATTGATATACCGGAATATCGGCTTTAGGATACATCACATGGAGTATGGACCACGTTCCATGGTCATAGCCCCAGCTATTATCAATCAAAACATCCTTGCTGATCATTTGCTTTGTTTCATGGGCTAATTCAGGCGATCCTGGTGAAGTATACTCAATTTCGTAAAGTTCTTTAGGAAAACCATACATGTCATAGGTCATTTTAGGTTGCCTATCATCCAAAATCCGGGTTCCCTCCGTAAACCAATGGCCTGAAATGGCAAGAATGGCTTTAGGTTTTGGAAGTTCTTCTCCGATCCTTTTCCATGTTCTCGAGTATTCATTATCTTCAATTGCATTCATCGGAGATCCATGTCCGAGAAAAATTATAGGCATTTTTTCCATAGAGAACACCTCTTCTTTTATTTTTATACTTAGTTACTAATCAAAAGTACTATACTAATTTAAACTTAATATCTAGTTATTGTCAAGATTAAAATTATTATTATTAACTCAACTTTCGCACCGCGAAATCATGCTGTAACCCAGGCCATAACTGGGTTGGAACAAAATAATATTGTACATTGACAGAAAAACACCTTTCGAATTGGTAAAATGGAAGTGACCAAACCACCATCAATCCAAAACAGAAAGGTGCGTACTTCAATGTTACAACACAACTCTCTGCCTGAACAGCATCAAAATCAACTTTCTTTCGTTTTTTCTACTCTCAAGATTGGTCAAATTTTGCGAAAAGCTGGAATCCGCAAGACTTATGGGATTTCGAGCCTTGCTGTATTCCAGATCATCTTTCAGTTAGTCTTCCAAGGTCGAAATCTCTTTCGACTGCTAGAAAGTAATCGGGGTGAGTCCCTTCCAGGTAAAGATGTTATCTATCGATTTCTCAATGAATCCAGCTATAACTGGAGGCGTTTCTATCAACTCTTGAGCCTCAAGGTTGTTGCGCGGTTTGAAAGCCTCACCTCCTCACATCGTATCCGCGTTTTTATCGTCGACGATTCTGTCATGTGCCGAGAACGCAGCAGAAAGGTTGAACTTTTAGCCCGTATTTATGATCATGTCTCAGGCCGCTTTATTCGCGGATATAACATGTTAACGCTGGGCTGGTCCGATGGCTATAGCTTTGCGCCCCTCGATTTTACCTTGATGAGTTCAGCCAAGGCCAAAAACCGTCTTTGTGAAATGCGGGAAGACTTGGACAAACGCACGACAGGCTACAAACGACGTGTGGAATCCATGAGCCACAAACCGGACGCTGTCGTACAAATGCTTGAACGCTCTCTAAAGGCTGGCTTCTCAGCGGATTACGTCCTCATGGATAGTTGGTTTACTCATGCACCACTGCTTCAAATGCTCATGGATAAGGGACTTCACGTCATTGGAATGGTCAAGGAACTCAAACAACGTTATATTCTTGAGGAACAGTCCTTAAGTTTGCGTGAGCTGTATGCCAAAGTCCCTAAAAACGCGAAAGCAGAAATTCTAGGTTCAGTTCGCGTTCAAACGCCTAATGGTTTACCCCTTAAAATTGTCTTCGTCCAGAATCGCAATAATCGGAGAGAATGGTTGGCTATTCTAACAACAGATCTGGCTTTAGATAATGCTGAAATCGTGAGGATTTACGGTATGCGTTGGAGTATTGAGACCTTTTTCAAAATGGCTAAGTCTCACTTGAAATTGGGCACTGAATTCCAAGGACGGTCCTTCGACATGATGATCAGCCATACAACCATTGTCTTTTCCCGTTATCTCATCCTAGAATGGGAACGACGAGAGAACAATGATGAACGCTCCCTTGGAGGATTATTCTATCTTTTCGCCGATGAAGTCATAGACTTAAACTTAAAAACGGCATTACGTCAGTTAATGGCCTTTGTTCTCGACCTTTTAACCAATAAATCAGAGAGCAAAGAATCTTTACTTAGTCAATTACAGAAATGGATGAGCGAATTGCCCAGTTATATCAAGGCTTTATTCGCACAACCGGGGTGCGAAAGTTGAGTTATTAAGATCTAAATTGACCTGGAATTATAGAAATGCACTCAGGGTATTATAAATATCCAATTGTTGGAATATAGTACAAATAACTATTAAGTTTTTGTATCTCATGAGTGGAATTTCATTCACGGATTCGGTTAAAAATGGGGGGGAACTATTAGTGGAATCAACTTTAATTTTAGTTTTAATTCTCGGCGCAGCCGTTTGGGGAAAGGCCGATTCAGTTGCTTTAGCGACTTGTATTCTCTTAATACTTAAACTTTTGCATGTTGACCAATATGTCTTCCCAGTTATTCAAAGGAGCGGGTTGTTTTGGGGTGTCGTAATATTGATTGCGGCAATTTTAATTCCTATTGCAAATGGAGGAGTAAAATACACGAATGTCTTAAATGCTTTTACTTCTTGGATTGGTATAATAGCCCTCTTACTTTCGCTTTTTACTACTTATCTAAGTGGGTTAGGTATGCAGTATTTAACTGTTCAGGGACATTCCGAGGTTATGCCGGCATTGATATTAGGAGCTGTAATTGCTGCGGCATTTCTTGGAGGGGTTCCAGTTGGTCCGATGATCACATCCGGAATGTTAGCACTGGGGATAAAAGTATTTGAGAGATTTCATTAAGCTTATGAAAGGCAGATTATAAAAAAGGCATGCAAACTTGTTGGTGAATTTGCATGCTTTTTTGTTGTTTCGCTTTTAGCATGACTTAACGTTAAAGATGAGTGTTCAACATATTGTTGCTCCCGTGGAACATTTTGTGCATTACAGTAACGAGCAACTGTGTTTCGATTCACGATGTTAGGCTTTATATTTAACAGCTATCGTTGGCATGTTTTTTGCAAGTAAAATAATATAAAAATGTTATTTAAACGGAGGATATAAACATGTCTTTAGCTAAAGAAAATCAGGACTATCAAAAGACACTTTTGGAAATCGGTCGATATTTAAATAATCATCGAGTTAAAATGAACTTATCACTTCAACAAATGAGTGTAAGAGCAGGGACTAACCCTTCATACTTGCGCGAGGTTGAACGGGGAGCAAGAAAACCGGATGATTATTTTATTCGAAATTTATCAGAGCAATTTGGTCTCGATGAAAACTATATTTTTAGCCTTTTAGGTAAATCCCCTCTTATAGCGCGAGAAGAACTTGATCAACATGTCATTTTACAAGAAACGTTAAAGGAAATTGGAATGTCTTCATTTTCTGAACAAAAAAAGCAAGAGCTTTATAAAATGTTTTATTCTCTTACCAAGAAGGCTCTTGCAAATTGACTTATTAAATCGGTTGAAGGATAAAGGGTACGCTGATTTTCACTTAACCCTTCCAATTAAATAGCTGATTAAAGTATAAAAATACGCCCTAGACCTAAACACTTTCTTCAAGTGTTTTAGTTCTAGGGCGTATTTTTTTTGAATCTAGATATTATTACAACTTTATAATAATAACTAATTTTAATTAAGAAAAAAGTCAGAATAATTGGGACAAAAGTCCTGATAAATAGTATATAATTATCTGCAGAAAAAGTAACAAGGTAAAAGGTGGTGAATAACTTATGGTTCAATTGATTCATAAACGGTTTAAAAGTCCTATTTTTATTGAAAATCAAATAAGGTTTATCCCTATACTTTTACCTATTGTTAGTTTTGTTTTATGTGTTGTCGTTTTCTTTCTGGATGAAATTAAGCAAATATCCAATGAGCTATTGTTTTGGCTGCCCTTTATACTTATTCAAATCATAATCGCTATGACGTGCGGCCTTTTAATTAAAGAATATTATTATGGAGCCCATAAGGACGTGCTAACGGGATTATACAATAGGCGTTATCTCAATGGTAAGCTGCTTGAAGAATTATCACATGTTGGGCAAACGCATTCGGAATTGTCCCTCATCCTTATCGATATTGACAATTTTAAAAAAGTAAATGATACTCATGGACATTTAATGGGAGATATAGTGTTAAAAAAAATCGGGGAAATTTTAAGGTCGGATTCACGGCATATTGACATTGCTGCTCGTTGGGGTGGCGAGGAGTTCGCAGTAATTTTACCGGAAACTGCCTTAAATTATAGTTATAAATTTGCAGAAAGAATACGAAAAGAAGTTGAAGATTGCGATTTTGGATTTAAAGTTACAATAAGTTTAGGTGTTGTCTCTACATACAATGAGGTCTCTTTAGACGAATTATTAACACAAGTCGATCAAGCCCTTTACTTAGCAAAGGAAAAGAAAAATATAGTTGTTGCTTATCCGAAACTGGGATATCCTGTGTAGTGTAAAAACGGCCGATTAAGGTGAAAACCTTTATCGGCCGTTTTCCATTAACGTTTAGAAGTTGTTCCAGCAGGCTTGTAACCTACAGGATCAAGCTCTACATTCTCTGCAGTACCGTTATTTACATTAACAATTTTGTCCCAACCAAGATTACCCCCACGCTCTAAGCAATGAATGGTGGATTATTCTATTTTTATGATAGAAGAAAAGCTATAATAAGGAACAGGGCAGTGAGTGAAGAATTTACTAACCACAGAAGGAGATCGAAGCAATGAATATACAAAGAATCAATCGCGTTAAAGAAAATATGAAAGAAGCCGGACTTACACAGATCATAGTGTCTTCAACCGCCTCACTTTATTACTTGACGGGTTATTGGATCGAGCCTCATGAACGTATGATTGCACTCTATCTTGATGTTTCAGGGAGAGTTATTCTATTTGGCAACGAAATTTTCGGGCTTAAAAGTATGCCTGATTTGCCCCTGATTTGTCATAAGGATGGCGATAATCCTGTCAAGGATCTTGCAAAGGCTGTTGACTCGGGAAAACTGGGAATTGATAAGTTCTGGTCCAGCACGTTTTTGATCGAGCTGATGAAGCTAAGAAATGATATAGTCCCGGTTCACGGTTCTGTACCTGTGGATCTGGCCAGGAAGATAAAAGATAAAACAGAAATTACGCTAATGCGGAAAAATTCCCGTATCAACGATCAGGTTGTCGGGACGGTCATTGCTATGCTTAAAGAGGGGGTGGCAGAGAACGATCTTGCTTCTCAGGTAAATAAGCATTTTACTCAAAAGGGTGCGGATTGTGAGGGCACACAGATTGTTTGCTTTGGTGCAAATTGTGCGGATCCTCATCACAGCGGTGACAGTACGACTCTAAAAGCAGGTGATAGTGTAATTTTCGATATCTTTACTCCTATAAAACACTATTGGTGCGATATGACGAGAACAGTTTTCTATAAAACAGTCACTCAACAGCAGCGTCAGGTCTATTACCTTGTAAAACTTGCGAATGAAACCGCTATTTCAAAAATAAAGCCGGGGGTACTGCTTTCAAAAATCGATAAAACGGCAAGGGATATTATTTCGCAGGGCGGGTATGGTGAGTACTTTACGCATCGTCTCGGCCATGGAATCGGTCTCGACTGTCATGAACCCCCTGATGTAAGTCTTGCCTCAGATATCCCGCTTGAGGTTGGGATGATTTTTTCGGTTGAACCAGGAATTTACCTACCAGGGCAGTTTGGGGTAAGAATTGAAGATCTTGTAATCGTTACTGAGAATGGCTGCGAGGTCCTCAATCAGTATCCGAAGGAATTACAAGTAATTGATTAAATTTTGAAACAAAAAATTTGGGCCATGTAGATACTTGGACTACATGGCCCTATCATTTTCAAACATATATTATTGACAGTGTGGCGGCCAATTGCGGCGTTGAGGATAAATAATGAGTATCTACGTAAATGAGGAGTATTATAAATGTTATAAAACGTATTGACATTATGGGTCATAGCAAATAAAATAACCTTAAAGCATATAAATCCCATATAAATAGTAGGCTAATAAATTGGGTAATATTTAACTCTGTTTTAATTTTAAGATGATTCAATTACAGAAAGGAAGTTTGCCATGAGCAAAAACTACAAATTTGAAACCCTTCAACTCCATGTCGGTCAGGAACAACCCGACCCAACAACTGATGCCAGAGCTGTTCCCATCTATGCGACGACCTCTTATGTATTTAAGGATTCCGCTCAGGCGGCAGGCCGCTTTGGACTTACCGAGGGAGGCAATATCTATACCCGGTTGATGAACCCCACCTCTGATGTCTTTGAAAAGCGCATCGCGGCACTGGAAGGTGGTGCAGCGGCACTGGCGACAGCTTCCGGCGCGGCAGCCGTCACCTATGCGATTCAAAATATCGCCAAGTCGGGAGATCATATCGTTTCCTCGAATGCTATCTATGGCGGGACGTACAATCTTTTTGCGAATACGCTTGCGGAAAGCGGTATTGAAACAACCTTCGTAGACGGCAGCAACATCGAAAATTTTGCCAAAGCAATCAAGTCAAACACCAAAGCCTTATATATAGAAAGTCTCGGAAACCCCAATAGCGATGTCATTGACATTGATGCGGTTGCCGATCTTGCCCATCAAAATGGTATTCCCCTCATTGTGGACAGCACATTTGCTACTCCTTACCTTCTCCGCCCGATTGAGCATGGAGCGGATGTCGTTGTTCATTCAGCGACAAAGTTTATTGGCGGTCATGGAACGGTTATGGGCGGCGTGATTGTTGACAGTGGTAAATTCGATTGGGCCCAAAACGACAAATTCCCGGGTCTGTCTCAACCCAATCCGAGCTACCACGGGGTTGTTTTCACCCAAGCTTGCGGCAATCTGGCTTATATCTTGAAGATCCGCACAACACTGTTGAGAGATACAGGTGCTACGATCAGTCCCTTTAACTCCTTTTTATTGTTACAGGGACTGGAGACTTTGTCTCTCCGCGTAGAACGCCATGTCGAGAATACGCTTAAAGTTGTAGATTACCTTTCAAAGCATCCGCAGGTTGAAAAGGTTAATCATCCAGCATTGGCGGACCATCGTGACCATGAAATTTATAATCGATACTTCCCAAAGGGTGCAGGCTCAATTTTCACGTTTGAAATTAAAGGCGATTCTGAGGACGCGAAGAAGTTCTGCGAAAGTTTGGAACTTTTCTCCCTCCTTGCCAATGTAGCAGATGTGAAATCTTTAGTTATTCATCCCGCTTCAACTACTCATTCACAGTTGAGTGAAGAAGAATTGCTCTCCTGCGGCATTAAGCCGACTACGGTTAGACTTTCAATCGGCATTGAGCATATTGAAGATATCATTGCTGATTTAGAACATGGATTTGAATCGATTAAATAAGGAGGAAATAGCTATGACAATTTATAAATCAATAACAGATCTGGTAGGAAAAACACCCTTATTGGAGTTAACTCATCTGGAAAAAGCAAATAATCTTGAAGCCACACTATTGGCTAAGCTCGAATACTTTAATCCCGCAGGAAGTGTAAAAGACAGAATCGCCAAAGCCATGGTTGATGATGCCGAAGCCAAAGGGCTGCTCAAGCCAAACTCAGTGATTATCGAACCAACCTCCGGAAATACAGGTATCGGACTTGCCTCCGTGGCCGCTGCAAGGGGTTATAAAATTATACTCACCATGCCGGAAACGATGAGCGTGGAGCGTCGTAATCTGCTGAAAGCCTATGGCGCGGAATTAGTGCTCACCGAAGGGGCAAAGGGTATGAAGGGAGCAATAGCTAAGGCGGAGGAACTTGCAGCTTCAACACCTAACAGCTATATCCCAAGCCAGTTTACGAATGCGGCAAATCCTGCAATTCACAGAGCAACAACCGGTCCTGAAATTTGGGAGGATACCAATGGAACCGTAGATATTTTTGTAGCCGGCGTAGGTACCGGCGGTACTGTAACCGGAGTTGGCGAGTATCTGAAATCAAAAAATCCCAATGTCAAAATAGTTGCGGTTGAGCCTGCGGCTTCACCTGTACTTTCCAAAGGCGTATCAGGCCCTCATAAGATACAAGGTATCGGACCTGGATTTGTTCCCGATACACTGAATACCGGTGTTTACGATGAAGTTATTACCGTGGAAAATGAGGATGCGTTTGCCATAGGCAGAGCAATTGCGATACATGAAGGAGTGCTTGTAGGTATTTCCTCAGGTGCAGCGCTATGGGCAGCAACTGAGCTTGCAAAACGTCCTGAAAATAAGGGCAAAACGATTGTCGCATTGCTTCCTGATACAGGTGAAAGATATCTTTCAACGCCAATGTTTGCGTAATCAAAAAGTCAAATTTGCAGGGATGGCAGACAGGAATATTCTGTCTGCTATCTTTTTATTTAAGAATGAAGCAATAAAGGGGATTTTTATGGAGAACAAAAGATATGAACTAAACAAAAATTTAGCGCAAATGTTAAAGGGCGGCGTCATCATGGATGTAACCACGCCTGAGCAAGCAAAAATCGCTGAAGCGGCAGGAGCTTGTGCAGTGATGGCGCTTGAAAGAATTCCGGCAGATATTCGTGCTGCAGGCGGTGTTTCTCGTATGAGTGACCCCAAAATGATTAGGGGTATTCAGAATGCTGTTACCATACCTGTGATGGCGAAATGCCGTATTGGTCATTTCACGGAGGCACAGATTTTACAGGCCATCGAAATTGACTATATTGATGAGAGTGAAGTCCTTTCACCTGCGGATGACAAATATCATATCGATAAAACGAAATTTGATGTACCCTTTGTCTGCGGTGCTAAGGATTTAGGGGAAGCGCTTCGCAGAATCAAGGAGGGAGCCTCGATGATTCGCACTAAGGGAGAGCCAGGAACAGGTGATGTGGTACAGGCTGTTCGCCATATGCGTATGATTCAGAGTGAAATCAGACGTATAACATCTATGCGAGAGGATGAACTTTTTGACATAGCAAAGCAGCTTCAGGTTCCCTATGAGATGGTTGTATATGTTCAGAAAAACGGCAAACTTCCAGTGGTGAATTTTGCAGCAGGCGGCGTTGCTACTCCTGCAGATGCGGCACTTATGATGCAGCTCGGCGCAGACGGCGTTTTTGTAGGAAGCGGTATCTTCAAGTCTGGCAATCCTAAAAAGCGAGCCGCGGCAATTGTAAGTGCGGTTACAAATTTTATGGATGCAAAGGTACTCGCAGAGATTTCTGAGGATTTGGGCGATGCTATGGTTGGTATTAACGAACAGGAAATAGAGTTGTTGATGGCGGAGAGAGGTAAATAAAGGTTTTGCGATAACTGGATAATGGATTATGTTTCCTTAGATATATGTTTCTGAGGAAACTTTTTTACAATTTAGAGAAACAAAAAACTGTAGAACGATACAACTATACTCTGTTATGGAGGATTAAGCAGATGAAGAATCCATTAAGTTATCAAACAACAGAATATGATTGTGGACCAACTTCCATGATGAATGCAATAAGCTTTCTATTTGAGAGGGAAGAAATTCCGCCGGATGTCATTAAATATATCATGCTATATTGTCTTGACGTCTATAATGATCAAGGGGAAGTGGGGAAAAGAGGAACTTCCTGTATGGCTATGATGTTTATAAGTAATTGGCTGAATCAATTTGGTAAAGTAAAAAATTTTAGGATTGAAACCGATTATCTGACAAAAGAAGAAGTTTTTATGGGGCAGACCAGTAAGATTGTTGCGGGAATTCAGCAGGGAGGAGTCGCAGTAGTACGACTTTATTTCGAAGAAGAACATTATGTTCTTTTAACAGGGATTGACAATGAAGAGGTATATTTATTTGATCCTTACTATCGCACTCAACCTTTTAAAGAAGAAGGAATTGAGCTAATTAAAGATGCTCCAATGAAAATGAATCGAAAGGTTCCCTTTAGTTATTTCAATAAAGAAAGTAAGGAAATCTATGCGCTGGGACCCCAAAATACGCGTGAAGCAGTTGTACTCATTAATAAAACGACGCAAAGAACTCAAGAGAATACAATTGAATATTTCATATGATGTAAAAAAATTAATATAGATATTTAAAGTCAGGAAGTATGCATAATGAGTGATAGGAAATATGGGAATGAATGAAAAACTATGTATCCTTGAGGGTGGGGAGGATTGTGCAGCTCTTGCCTCTGGAGTTGCAGCGCTGTCTGGTATTTTTTTTGCTTTATTGAAAATCAGTGATATAGAAGAAATCGCAAAAATTGCCCATAATAACGGGGCACTGCTTTCGGTTGACAATACTTTTGCATCACCATACAAAATAAAGTCCGAATCGATGATCAATAATGGGGGTGTACTTAGTCCTTTTAATGCCTGGACTTAAAGCAGATCACGATACGCATAACCGTTTTGTCAGTCATCTGAAAGTTATAACATCTGCTGTATCGTTAGGACATGATGAAAGCCTGATTGTATTTTTGGGGGAAGATGATGAACGTCAGTATCTTTACCCTGAGGAATTTCACGGAGGCTTTTTTCGTTTAAGTGTTGGTATAGAAGATGCTGAAGACATTATTCAAGATATCCGACAGGCGCTGGGCAAAGTTGGTTTATGATAAGGAGAAATAATAGGGATATCATGGCTGATTTAAAATTATAGAAGTGACGTGTGTTGATCCAACACACGTTATTTTTTAGAGAAAGTGATGAGCTGCAAGAGATTTTGATTTAATTTGAAATATGTCATTGATTCTACGAATTACGATGATATAATACATATAATGTAAATAGTTGTAGAAATTTATCATTTGCTAAGGAAAAGGAGATTTGTAGTAATGGCATTCTATTATAACGAACCATCGCATACTTTCAATGAGTATTTACTGGTACCAGGTTACTCCTCATCAGAATGTATGGCGGCAAACGTTTGCTTAAAAACACCTATCGTTAAATTTAAAAGGGGTGAGGAACCCTCTCTTACGATGAACATTCCGCTTGTTTCCGCAATAATGCAATCGGTTTCCGATGACAAACTGGCAATCGCATTAGCCAGAGAAGGCGGAATTTCTTTTATATATGGTTCACAGTCTGTAGAAAGCGAAGCCGAAATGGTTCAAAAGGTTAAAAATTACAAGGCAGGCTTTGTCACAAGCGATTCGAATATCCGGCCCGATCAGACACTTGAAGATCTTTTGAAACTTAAAGAAAAAACTTCTCATTCTACGGTAGCTGTTACACATGACGGAACATCCCATGGCATGCTTTTAGGCATTGTTACAAGCCGGGACTATAGGGTAAGTCGTATGGATTCATTAACACCCATCAAGGAGTTTATGACCCCCTTTAAATCCCTAATCTACGGAACAGAAAATACGACGTTAAAAGAGGCCAATGATATCATCTGGGATCATAAGCTGAATAATCTTCCTATCATTGATAAAGACAAAAATCTCCTTTATTTTGTGTTCCGAAAAGACTATGATGCACATAAGAAAAATCCTAACGAGCTTCTTGATGTGTCAAAGCGTTACATTGTCGGAGCAGGTATTAACACCCGAGACTATGAAGAACGCGTTCCCGCACTGATTGATGCCGGAGCTGATATTCTTTGCATTGATTCATCTGAGGGATTTTCCGAATGGCAGTCTCGTACCATTGATTTTATCCGCGAAAAATACGGCGATGGCGTAAAAGTAGGCGCAGGAAATGTTGTAGATAAAGAGGGATTTTTATTCCTGGCCAAAGCGGGTGCTGACTTTATTAAAATCGGTATCGGAGGCGGCTCAATCTGTATTACACGTGAGCAGAAGGGCATAGGCCGTGGCCAGGCAACTGCAGTTCAGGAGGTCGCTTTGGCACGCGATGAATATTTTAAAGAAACCGGAATTTATATCCCGATTTGTTCTGACGGTGGTATTGTTTATGATTATCATATTACTTTGGCATTGGCTATGGGTGCTGATTTCGTTATGCTTGGCAGATATTTTGCTCGCTTTGACGAAAGTCCCACACAGAAAGTCAATGTTAATGGAAGCTATATGAAAGAATACTGGGGCGAAGGATCAGCACGTGCCCGGAACTGGCAGCGTTATGATATGGGTGGAGCTCAAAAGCTTTCTTTTGAAGAAGGCGTTGATTCTTACGTTCCTTACGCGGGCAGTCTTTCTGACAATGTTAGATTAACTTTAAGCAAGGTGAAATCTACAATGTGCAACTGTGGTTCGCTGACGGTTCCTGAACTCCAGCAGAAAGCGAAAATTACCCTTGTTTCCTCAACAAGTATTGTTGAGGGCGGTGCTCATGATGTAGTGCTTAAAGATAATATGGTACCTATGGGCAGTCATTGAGTGCCGAATTAAAGCTATAAAAAACCCCTCTTGAGCACTTCAACTCAAGAGGGTTTTTTTTTAACCATTATTCAATCGTGATTTTTTCCATCTTGGGAGAAATGCCCGATCTACTCCCCAATAATAAGCTGAGGCACCTGCCCATAATAAAAGAGCTTCTAAAAATAAGAGTACAGGATTAACGCTAACTGCTCCGGCTAATAGATAGCTCATATTCATTAAGATGGCTAAAAGCAAGGCAATTGTGGTAAGGAATCCCAAAATTAGAGCCGCACCAATTAGAAATTCGCCCCAAGCCACTAAAAATCCAAAAAGCTTGGCATTAGGCAGGGCAATATTCTTAATAAAAAGCGCATACCACCATTGTACATCAGGATGTTGTCCACTAGTCTTGGCAAGGGCTCCATTCAAAAAGCCGCTAACGGCGGTACCCGCCTTTGGACCTACCCAAGCGGCAGCTCCTGTACCAAACAACTTTTCAAAACCAGAGGTTAACCATTCCCAGCCAACATAAACTCTTATGATAGTCCATATCACCTGCATTAAGCGCGATTCTCTCCATGCCATACTTAAAATCCCTCCTTTAAAATAATATGGGAAAATACGTATTTTTTTATGCACGGAAGAGATGATAGGCGGAAACTTTGAACCCCTGGCTTTATAATTTCTCATTTCTTATTTGAGGTTTAAAAGCAGCTTTTTTAGTTCAGTTATATCGTTTTCCATTCGGTGTAAATGGCCCTGTATATCATTGATTTCAATCTCGGCTTTATAGTTTATGGCAAAGTCAATCAAAGACTCATGTTTATCACGAGCTTCTTGCCTATTTTGACTCATCATTATGATGGGTGCCTGAAAAGCAGCAATAAAAGAGAGAACTAGATTTAGAAGTATGAATGGTTTGGGATCAAAATGCAGAGTGCCCGAAACTGTATTCCACGTAATCCACGCCGTCAAAAATAGTCCAAATATCATTATAAAACGCCAACTTCCGCCGAAGGCAGCGATCTTGTCTGCTAAACGGTCTGCCCATTTAGTATTTCTAATGTATTCCTCATTTAAATGTTTGGTAATGCTGCTCTCATATTCATCAATAATCCGTTTAGTGTAGTCTTTTATATACGGATGATCATCAGCACCCTTATCGTTTCTTGTACGATTCTGCATGGAGAGCACTCCTTTCTATAAGTAGTTTTTAAAACACTAACTTCTTTATACCATCGATTCCTCTGATTTCCTAGAGACTTAAGCAAAGTTTGGCTGAGAATCATTTCTTATTCAAGAGAGCAAGGTTATGCATTTGTTCTATAAGTAAAAGTTATATTAAAAATAAGTACAACAAATACTTGGAGTGAAGTAAAATAGAAAGCTGTTGGAAAAGAAGATAAAGAGTCGTTATTATTGTACTAGAAAGCACATTCACCATTATAACTCGCACGTTAATTCTCAAATGTTGCCCGGGAGACATTTGAAATCAAACGGTGAAAGGCTATTCAAAGCAAAGGGTATGTAGAGAAAAGTGTTGGATTTTTGGAAAGAGTGTATCCAATTATTGGAGAGGACGTGGATAAATGAGTGCTGAAATTAACGTACCGGGTAAAGAAGTCACCCCTTCCATGGATAATAGCACCTCTAAGAAAAGATTGAACAATTATTTTGATGGCCTGCCAGTTTCAAAAACTCAAGTGTTCTTATATGTAATTATTGTTATGGCTTACTTCTTTGAACAACTTGATAACAATAACTTTTCCTTTATTTCTCCGGCGTTAATGGCGTCTTGGGGCTTGCAGAAACCCCAAATTGCTCAGATTACTTCCTTATACTTCTTGGGAATGACCTTAGGCGGATTAACCGGCGGAGTTATTTCTGACATAATCGGAAGGCGTAAAACCTTCTTGGCTGCAATACTTATCTTTTCATCTATGTCAGTTCTTAATGGATTAACAAACAGTTTTACAGTATTTATGATTTCAAGAGCACTTACCGGCTTTGGAATTTTCTGCATGATGGTTGTATCTATTGCTTATATTGCTGAGATGACCCCTGGAGAAAGCCGTGGTAAATGGCAAAGTCTTACGGCTGCGGGCGGTTTCTGTGCAATGCCTGTAATTGGCTTCATTTCCAGAGCGATTATTCCTATGTCTCCAGAAGCTTGGCGGATTATCTTCTATATCGGTGGTATTGGTTTTATCGGATTCTTCCTCGGACTCAAATATTTAAAAGAATCTCCGCGTTGGCTTGTTTCCAAGGGAAGAGTAGCAGAAGCTGAGAAAGTCGTTGAAGATCTTACCGGTGTTGCAGTTGACTTAAGTGAAGTGGCAAAACAGGTTCCTAAAAAGGCGAGTACCGTTGAGCAGTTAGTTGGGATGTTTACTGGAAAGTATTTAAAAAGAACTCTTGTATTGCTCTTATTGTTCATTCCTTGCGGAGTGGGTACTTTCGCAACCTCAGTATGGATGCCAACCCTTCTCGTTGGAAAAGGATTTACACTTGCACAGAGCCTGACTGTTGGAACTGCATTTATGCTCGGTGGGCCTGTCGGATTATTCCTTTCCTCTTTCTTTTCAGACAAAGGAGGCCGGAAGATTCCAATTGGTATAGGCTCGTTGATTCTTGCCGCTTTGACCATAGTATTTGCTACCTTAGGAAATGTGTATGTCACAGTCATGATTGTTGCCTTCCTTATCAATGCATGTATCATGGGAGTTGGCTTTATTAACATGGCTTATGTTGCTGAACATTATCCGACTAAGATGAGAAATACCTCCGTAGGCTTTATCAATGCGTCACAGCGTTTTGCAGTGTCTGGATCACAGCTGCTTATCCCGCTTATTATGGTAGGTGTAGGTTTTAAAGGTTTATTCTTAGGACTTGGAGGATTATACATTTTGGGTGCTGTTGTTGTCCTCTTCTTTGGAGAGCGTACAGGCGGAAAATCCTTAGAAGAAATTGATTAAGATCTATTAAGTAATGAGGCCCTTATTCAGAGTATTACACAATGAATAAGAGCCTCTTAATTTTTCTTGAAGTTATTAGCCATAATATTAAGCGTTCGTTTTTAATCGTTTTACATAACGAATAAGGTCGTGAATAAACTCGTTTTGAAATTCCGTGCGAGAGCTGTTCGTTGAATACGCCCATCCTAAAATAAAGGGAGGAGTATTTTCAATCGGGATAGTGATTACAGAGTCCTTTTTTTCAAAGAACTCAGCAAAGGTATTCGTGAATCCGACAGCTAAGCCGCTTGCAATCGTTTCTCGATAAAGCTTATTGTTCCCAGTTCTCAACATAATGTTGAATTTTCCAAAGGGCTCGAGTGAAGTTAAAATTTGTTTTGCATTTTGCCCAATATCAAGTATTGCTAGAGGGTATTGAGCTAGCTCAGAAAGAGTAATCGATTTCTGTTGAGCTAAGGGTGAACTTTTGGTGACACATGCGAATTGTTGGCATTTATAGAAGGGCTCAAAGTTTATCTGGGAATCAGAAAATTCCTTTAAGTTTAGCTTGTCGCTCATGATGCTGAAAAGTCCAATTGCTTCCTGATCTTCTTTAATTATCTTAAGGATTTCTGGAGGGATTTTTTCGTCAATCATCAGATTTATATTGGGGTGTTTCTGCGAAAATTTGCAAACTAAATCAGGTAACAAGGTACCTGCGAGGAAAGGAGTTGTAAGCAAGGTTATTTTATGGCTATGAGTTGCATCATCAAGATTTTCACTTGAGATTTTCGCAATTTTCATTATTTCATCGTACTTAACAAGGAGTTCCTTCGCTTTTTCGGCAATTTTCATACCCGTTTCAGACAGATAAATTTTGTTGCCGGTTCGGTTAAGTAAAGTAACTCCAAGCTGTTTTTCGAGCTGTCTGATGGCTTGGCTTAGGCCTTGTTGAGAAATGTATAACTGTTCGGCAGCATGACTGATGGAACCAGCCTCCGTAACAACGATAAGGTACTTTAGATGATCAATCCGCATAGGAGAACCTCCTAGTATGGGTTAATTAATTCTATACTTGTGCTCATTATAACATAAGGAAGCAATAACACAGGCATCCAATTATTGCAGGTAATTCGTCAGTACAAGAAATAGTTGTGGAGCAATGAAACTTATATATGTTTGTCATGTGAAATTAAAGCCTTTAAAATTGTAATTGAGAAGATTATCACAAAATTTAATATAAAGAAAGAGGAGAGAAAAATGGAAGAACAGATCAAATATGAAAAGATCGCACACATTCTTACTCAACAAAATGAAGCTGAAAAAGCCTTTATGGCAGAGCTTGAAGCGGGAAATTATACGATAGACAACCCACTTGTCAAGTTAAATCCTTATTTGATTGCTCCCCTTACGGCCATGATATTATTTGAAACTCCGGTTGATACAGAAGCGACCATTGTTGTCAGAGGAAAAGAACATGCTGGAGATATCAGACATACCTTTCCGGCAGGCAAAAAGCATATCTTGCCGATTTATGGCCTTTATGCGGATTACGAAAATACTGTGGATATCATTATGGCAAACGGACAGAAAAATACGGTTAAAATCCAAACGGAAGCTTTACACCCTGACGTTCCACTGGCAGCCTCAATCAAAACAACATCAGAATATATGGGAAACAATATAATGTTCCTGACTGCGGCCATGCGTGCTATGCCTGTCGGTTACGATTATGCCGGAGATGTTCGCTGGTATGCGAATAAGAACTTTGCATTTGACCTCAAGCGTATGCCAAACGGCCATATCCTTATTGGAACTGAACGTTTAGTCAAACTGCCTTATTTCACAACAGGTCTTTATGAAATGGCTTTCAGCGGTAAAATCTTGAAAGAGTTTGTCCTGCCCAGCGGTTACCATCATGATCAGTTTGTCATGGAAGACGGCAATATCCTTGTACAAACCTTTGATTTTTATTCAGGTACAGTTGAGGATGTGTGTGTGCTTATTAACTCAGAAACCGGAGAAATATTAAAATCCTGGGATTACAAAACCGTTCTGCCTCAGGATGCAGCCGGTTCGGGCAGCCAGGATGAGCATGACTGGTTCCATAACAATGCAGTTTGGTATGACAAAAAGACGAATAGCCTGACCTTCTCCGGCCGCCATCAGGATGCTGTGATCAATCTTGATTATGAGACTGGAAAGCTCAACTGGGTCCTCGGCGATCCGGAAGGCTGGCCGCAAGAAATGGTCGATAAATACTTCTTCACTCCTGTGGGTGACAATTTCGAATGGCAATATGAGCAGCATGCCTGCGTAGTATTACCGGACGGAGATATCATGCTCTTTGACAACGGGCATTTCCGCTCCAAAAATAAAGAGCACTATCTCCCCAACAAAGATAATTACTCCCGTGGAATTAGATACCGGATCGATACAAATAAAATGACCATCCAGCAAATCTGGCAATACGGGAAAGAGCGTGGTGCTGAGTTTTTCTCTCCCTATATCTGCAATGTTGAATATTACAATGAAGGACATTACATGGTTCATTCCGGGGGTATCGGTTATGAGAATGGTGAAACCTGTGAAGGAATGGCTGTCATGAAAGTCATGCGGCCTGAGTTCAAGGATAATGTCTATACATTTAACTCGATTACCTGTGAACTCAAGGATGATAAGCTGATGTACGAGCTGCAAGTGCCCGCCAATTGCTACCGTGCAGAGAAACTTCCTCTCTACTATGCGAACGAAACAGCGGAACTCGGTGAGGGAAAATATCTGGGAAAACTCATTGAGATGCAAAAGACAAAAATGAAGATCAAGGCACAAGAAACGGCTGAATTGCTCCCGAAACATTACGAAGCCTCAATTATTGAAGAAGAGGATCGCATCACCTTTAATGCTATCTTTGAATCCGGTGAGATGGCCCAACTCGTATTAGTTGATGAAGCCGGAGAAATGATTCGCTACCCCATTAATACCGTTGCTCAGAATTTCCAAGCGATGTGTGTTGGAACTTTCCAAAAGTCTGATCCCCGCAATGTCGATGTCTTTATCAATAAAACCGGCTTATCAGGCAAATATAAAGTAAAGGTAATTGCCGAAGAAAAACTTTATGAAACCGGTGTAGTCATTAAAGCATAATTTGTGGAGGCGATAATATGTCCTTACTTCAATTAAACCCTAAAAGCTTTGAAGAAAAAATATACGATAATGGTGAAGTGTGTCTCGTTGTTTTTTCAAGGAAAACGTGTCACGTTTGTAAAGAAGTCGTTCCGATGCTGGAAGAATTAGCACCGACTTATATTGGGAGAGTTGGTTTTTACTATGTAGATGTGGAAGAGGATAAGCCCTTGTACCAGTCGTTTTCACTTAAAGGAGTTCCGCAAATTCTCTTTTTTAAGGATGGGGAATATCAAGGAAAGCTCTCCGGTCAAGTGGAAGAAGAGGAAGTCCAAGAGAAAATTGAAGAGATAATTTAAATTTAAAGAGAGAGGACTATCGGAGAAAATGGATAACACCTATGATTTGATCATTATTGGTGGAGGGCCTGCCGGACTTACAGCAGGTATCTATGGAGGAAGAGCAAAACTTAAGACCTTGATTATTAACAAAGGAACGATTGGCGGAATGGTGGATAACACCCGTGAGATCGTGAATTATCCTGGATATATCAATGTAAGCGGTCCGGATCTCATGAGTGATTTCAAAAAACATGCCGAAAGTTTTGGAGTAGAATTTTTAAAAGATGAGGTTGTGAGTACCGATTTTTCTCAAGATCTGAAAAAGGTAATGACAAAAAAGAAGAAAGAACTCTTTGCAAAAGCGGTAATTATTGCTGCGGGGAATGAACCAAGGCTTCTCAATATCCCTGGCGAAAAAGAGCTCCGTGGAAATGGTGTTGCCTATTGTGCTACCTGTGATGCTGAATTTTTTGAAGGGGAAGATGTCGTAGTTGTCGGCAGCGGAGACCAGGCTATTGAAGAAGGAATGTTTATCACCAAGTTTGCCCGTAAAGTTACCGTTATTGTACTGCATGATGAAGGTGTTTTAGATTGCAATAAAGTCAGTGCGGAAAAAGCATTTCAGAATGAAAAGATGGAATTCGTCTGGAATTCTACGATTGAGGAAGTCTTAGGCGATGAGAATGTGGTAGGGGTTAAAATCAAGAACCTTAGAACCGGTACTTCCTCAACACTGGAATGTCAAGGCGTATTCTTCTTTGTCGGCATGATACCAGCCACTCACTTTTTAAAAGACAGCAGCATCGAGATGGATCACAGAGGCTATATTCCCGTCAATGATCTCATGGAGACGAATCTTTCAGGAGTTTATGCTGTAGGCGATAATCGTGTGAAGTATTTAAGACAAGTTGTCTCAGCAGCAGGCGATGGGGCTGTGGCAGCAGTAGCGGCGGAGCGCTATATTGAAGAACTCGAGTCGTTCCAGAACAATATCATGAATAGTGATAAAAAAGTCCTGCTCGTATTCTTTAATGCTTCAAACACAGAAAGCTTGGAGTTTTCAGCTCTAATGGAAGAGCTTTGTCAAGAGCATAGTCAAGAATATAAATTAGTAAAAGTCGATATGGCCACAAAGAAAAACCTTGCAGAAAAGTATGAGGTAACAAATGCACCTGCAGTTGTTATGTTAGAAAAAGGTGTGAAAATCAAACAGCTCCAATGCTGCATGGATAAAGCATCATTAGCAATCCAGCTATGATTAAATGGATACCTTAAAATCCCCTGGGAATAGGAGCAGGACGATGAGTGCTTCGTACAAAACAACACAATCTTCCTATCGGTGGGTCATTTTAGCCATTGCTTGGGCAACAATTTTGATGGGTATAGCTGCCCAATTTCAAGTTGCTGCGCTTGCATTTAAGATTATTCCTGATTTAAATCTTTCACTGACTCAGTTTTCAATTGTATTTTCAGCCCCAATGTTGGGAGCGGTATTTTTAAGCATTTTTTCGGGAATGTTGGGTGATCGCTTTGGGGTTAAAAAAGTTGTGACTTTCGGCTTTGCTGTATCAACCTTCGGTATGTACTTTCGATACGCTGCTCATGATTTTATAACCTTTTTCTTGGTCATGTTTTTATCGGGGATATGTCCTGCGCTTTTAAACGCTAATATTGCAAAGTTGATCGGGGCTTGGTATTCACGTGAACAGATGGGAACGGCAATGGGAATTGTTTTATCGGGAAACGGATTGGGAATGACGATTGGGTTATCAACAGCAACTTTATTTCCTACATCCATAATGGCTTATAAGACAGCGGGTTATATCATGTTGATCATTGGAGTCTTCTGGGTTATGTTCATTAAGGATAAACCCTCGAATGTTCCAGAAAACCTGCAAAAGCCAGCGGCTCAGTATTTACGAGAAGTTTCTAGAAGTAAAAATGTGTGGCTTGTGGGTCTTGGGCTGATGTTTTATATGGGCTGCAATATGGTTTTTAGCGGCAATTTTGCCAACGCCTTAATTACGGCTCGTGGTGCAGATCCACAAACTGCAAGTATCATGACTTCTGTTGTTACCTTTGGAACGGTCTTTGGCAGTATATTGGGCCCTTTATGTGCTGAACGGATCGGAAAGATAAAGCCCTTCTTAGCCCCGATTTCTATACTTGGTGCTGTAGTCATGTATTTTGCGTGGATTTCCTCAGGGGTTATCACATGGATTCTCCTGGCTATTTTAGGCTTTTTTATGGGTATATGCATTCCGTTACTTATGTCGTATCCCATGCTCCTTCCCGAGATTGGGCCGGCTTATGCAGGGAGTGCAGGAGGACTCATTGCGACCTTGCAGCTTTCAGGAGCATGTTTTATTCCGTCATTTATTGTGGCTCCTTTGGCAAAAAACAGTTTTGATATGATGTTTATACTTGCTAGCCTATGCTATCTTCTTTCAGGCATTATTACGCATTTTCTGCCCGAGATGGGTTCAAAAAATGTGGAAGAAATACGAATAGAATTAGACGCAGTTAAATAATTTAATGGCTCCAATCTCTTGGTGAGATTGGAGCCATATTATTTTATGCTAACACTTATTTTATACCGAAAGGTAATTCATTTTTTATGTTTATTAAAAAACTCGTTTAGCCCCAATTTCTACCGAAGTCCAGTAGGGACCGATAGTATAAATGGTAACTCCCTTAGAACTCGAAGCATTGATGAACTGGTTGTCACCAATATAAATACCGACATGGTCTGCTGTTCCATTCTTTGCGAAAGAGAAAAAGATGAGATCACCCGGTTCTATCTTAGTTAATTCTACTGAGGTTCCCATCTTGAATTGTTCTGCTGATACTCTGGGAAGCGTAATTCCGTTTTGAGCAAAAACGAACTGAACAAATCCCGAACAATCAAATCCTGTCGAAGGGGATTCTCCGCCCCATTGGTAGGGAACACCGATATATTTTTTAGCAGTGTCAATAATTGCATTTGCCTTATTCGTATGTAATTTTAATGAATATGCTGAATTTAAGGCATTGGCTGTAATTGGTCCAACGATTCCATCTGCACTTAATAATTTCGCATTTTGAAAAGCAATGACTCCTGCTTTCGTTTTAAGACCAAAAATTCCATCTGCCGTACCGACATTATAACCAAGAGAGTTTAACTCTGTTTGCAACTGTACTACATCCGGTCCTGTTGATCCTACCTTTAATAAGGTATCCCCTAAAGAGGCTTGAGCAGTTAAGGAAAAGCCAAGAACGAAAAAGATTGAAAGTGCAAATAAAAGAGCTAATTTCTTGGTCATAAAATATCCCCTTTCGATAATTAAAAGAAATTTTATGAGACAACTCTATTATAAATAAGGGGTTGTGAGATTGTCTATGTGAAAATATTCCCAATATAAAACAAAAAATCTCTTTACTGAATAAATTGTGATGATAATAAAAACTTTGGATTCAGAGGAGGTTTTTTATGCATTTTCTGTCTGCACTGATGATCGGCTTGGCTGCAAACCTTGATAACTTTGGTATTGGTGTTAGCTACGGTATTCGAAAAATTCGTATTCCTTTTGTATCTAATTTCTTTATTGCCGCTCTATCGGGCATCATTGTAGCTCTTTCCGTTTCAGCAGGACATATTCTCAGCCATTTTGTAGGATTAGCTAACATACTTGGAGCACTATTGATTATCGTAATTGGGGTATGGGTCGGTTTAAATAAAACTTCTTCCGAACCAGCTGCCGTTCCGGTTTCTGTCCCATTAACAAAAACCTATTCTTTACCGATTAAACCGCTTCATTGCATAGTCCAAATTATTAAAGACCCTTCATCCGCGGATAAAGATGCCAATGGTTTTATCTCTGCAAAGGAATCCTTTGCATTAGGATTGACGCTCTCTCTAAATTGTATTGCCACAGGGGTTGGTGCCGGATTAACGGGCATGGATGCGCGACCGGTTGCATTATCGGTCTTTTTATTTAGCATGATCACAATAAGCATGGGATACTGGACCGGCTGGCGAACCTCATCAAACCGTTTTGAAAAATGGGCTCAGATTTTATCGGGATTATTGCTCGTACTTATTGGGGTATATGAAATTTTCAATTAAAAAGGTTTTCAGGATTAGGAGAAAGACAGTTGAGCTGAATCCTGAAATAATAGTAATACAGAGTTCAGCTCAAGTTAGAAAATTACTTTTTGATTTTAGATATAAGATTGCCGATAAAACCCTTTATACCGCCTTTTTTCGGTCTTTCCCAGGCCGGTTGGACAGGCATTTGTCCGTACCCCTGGTTGTAGATCGGAGGAGTGTTCTGTTGAAAGGGATAGCCTTGAGGTGGATAACTTCGAACAGGTAGCATGGGATTCTGCATGGGTTGTTGGAGAAAGCCTTGGGGCGGATAACCTGGTGCAGGATACCCTTGTCTTCCATTGTTATACGGTATACCTCCACCAAGGCCTCCCCCATTCATTGGAGGAACTCCGGGGGGCATGGGATAGCCGCCGGGTCTGTTTATCATGGGCGTAAATCCTTGAGGACTTTGTTGATTGCCAAACAAATTCAATTTACCTAATGGCATAGCAGCTACCTTTTACCTTTCTTAAATTGCGAGTGGGTAATACAATGTATTCATATATACCAAAATATGACATTGAGTTATTCTTGTATCCATGTCGGCCATCGGAATTTTATTGGGATTGAGCGGGCAACAAAATGCACAGGCCGATATTCTTCAGCCCAGTTAAATGGAGTTAAGTATAAAGTAAAGGACAGAGTCATCATTTCGGATGAAATAATGACTCTGTCCTTTACTCTTACATTATTCACCAAATAGAATTATAATAAGAACAGTAAAAATTTATATGAACCAAGTGCAGTAATACAAAATTGGATGAGAAACAGGGATACTATAGAATTCTTGGGTTTATGGGAGCAACTAAACAATCCCGATTTTAACCCCCTCGAATTCGAGGGGTTTAAAAAACAGGCAGGAGCAAATGCTTTTGTTCTATCTCCGCAAAAATGGATTAATAATACAAATGCAATTGGCATCATCTCAAAATCCGGAAGATATGGCGGCACATTTGCCCATAAAGACATTGCCTTTGAGTTTGCATCTTGGGTATCTGCTGAATTTAAGCTATATATCATTAAAGACTATCAACGCTTAAAAGCAGATGAAAATAGCAGATTATCTTTGGATTGGAATCTAAACCGAACATTGTCGAAAATTAATTACAGAATACATACGGATGCTATTAAGAAAAATTTAGTTCCAGAAAACATATCGAAAAAGCATGAGGGGATTACTTATGCAACTGAAGCCGATCTGCTCAATGTCGCTCTATTTGGAAAGACAGCAAAAGACTGGCGAACGGAAAATCCAGATCTAGACGGAAATGTTAGAGATAATGCAAGCTTGCAGCAGTTAATCGTCATGGCTAATTTAGAGAGCCTAAATGCAGAATTTATCAAACAGGGATTGTCGCAGAGGGAACGTCTAATTAAGCTCAACACGATAGCAATTGAGCAGTTACGTTCTCTATTGGACAATCCAAGTGTTAAGAAATTAGGAAAGTTGGAAAAGGATCTCGAATAAGCGAGGTGAACTTAATGTCTGCAAATTTTAATTTCCTTTCACGAATCTTCATTTAAGCTTTTTGATAGCTCGAAACAAAAGCAGATTGTTAACTGGTTAATCAGATAAAGGAAAATGCAGTGAAAATTGTAGGTTAACAGGGTCCGGTGCTTACTGCAGCGGGTTATGTTTTTCGCGGAGTTGGTTAGCTAAACGTGTTGACACGAGAGCAAGCAATGCACCTTTCTTACGGTTATGGGGAATGAGAGGGCTGGCAGCAGGATATAATGACCTGTGGGACTATCGATTATCATAGTATAGTTTCACGGGCGTTTTTGTATGAAAGAGTTTTAAAACAGAAGCGAGTATTTTTAAAGAAGCTATTAGGTTTGGAACCTGTCTATGATAAGATAGATGAAATTGAGACAGATTTAATCGAAGCCTTTTGTCAGTAGTTTCTTAGGATTGTGGTGAATTAAATGTTAACCAGAAGGCGGTTTTTAGGAATGGGCGTGTTGGGGACTCTCTTTTTAGCTGGGGCAATTAACGCTTCATCGATAGAGAAGGTGATGAGTAAGGAATATGATGAAGATACAAATTCAATATCTAAGGTAAAAAATTGTCCTGAACCTCTTAAATGGTCGGATGAAGATGTATCGGTGGCATGGTTAGGTCATGCTGCGTTTCTCATTAATTTTTACGGGACTAAAATTCTTATCGATCCAGCTTTAGAAACAAGAATTGGGATAACCCCAGTAGGAAGTTATACTATAGGGCCAAGCAGGTATGTAGAGCCAGCACTGACAGTGAATGATCTAGGGTCGGTAGATTTAGTTTTACTATCTCATGCACATACGGATCATTTTGATATGCCTACGATCAAGAAGGTGGAATCGAATCAGACCCATATCATTACAGCAAAGAATACATCTTATTTACTCGAAGGGATGAACTTTGCATCCGTTAAAGAACTTCACTGGCAGGAGAGTACAGGTATTTCCGGAGTTACCATTAAAGCTATTGAAGGACAGCATTGGGGTGCCCGTTTACCCTGGCAAAAAGGAATGGATGCTAATAGTTTGTTGATATCAAAGAATGGTGTAAATATCTTTTTTGGTGCGGATACCGGTTATACCTCAAAAATCAGTGAACAACTGCGGGATATTAATGTTGATCTTGCTATTATGGGGATAGCCGCCTATTCTCCGAAATCCTTTGAGGCTAAACATGCTACTCCTGAACAAGCATGGCAAATGAGCGAAGAAATGAATGCAAATTGGGTGGTGCCAATGCATTGGGGAACCTTTAAGTTATCCCAGGAACCGATGGATGAACCTATTGCAAGATTTAGATCAGCTTCCGAGGGTCAAGCAGAGAAAGTAGCTATTCAGGAAATTGGAGGGACATGGGTAAGGCCAAAGAGTTAAATGTTTAAGAGTAGAATCATTAGCTAAGTCAGCTATACTGTTGCATTAAAAAGTACAGCATGAGAGAAAATAAAAAATAACACTAAATACTTTACAGGGAGATTCTTTTTTTGACTTTTAAATTAACGGCACTATCCTTAATCTCAACTTATGGTTATTACGGCCTTTACCTCAGCCTTGCGATGGGTATTTTAGGCCTGCCTATTCCAGATGAAACTATTTTGACGTTTACAGGTTTCTACGTGGCCGAAGGTCATCTAAACTTTGCTTTGAGTATATTTATTGCCTTTCTAGGCAGTATTAGTGGTATGTCTATTAGTTTTTTAATCGGAAGGAAAATTGGTTTACCCTTCCTGCAACGTTTTGGTAAGTTCCTGCATTTAACCCCAGACAGACTTAATACCGCTCAGGTTTGGTTTGATAAATATAAGGGCTTCTCATTAATCTTTGGTTATTTTGTGCCTGGTTTTCGCCACATTAGTGCTTATATGGCGGGAATCAGCAGATTAAATTTTTTAACCTTTTTGACCTTTGCTTCAGTAGGAGCAATGAGTTGGGTTATTACTTTTATCTCTGTCGGCCGATTCGTGGGTAAAGACTGGGAAAGAATCGGCGAACTTTTTCATAGGAATTTATGGTTTATCCTCATAATGTGTTTAATTACTATCCTTATTAGTTATAGGTATAAGTTTAAACATCATAAAATAAATTAGAGGACTTTTTATTTAATATGAAATGTTCATAGTTAGGGAAAGACCGGGTGGCCTATGAAAGCCGCCCGGTCTGTTTATCATGGGCGTAAACAGAAATATAAAAAATTGGAAGAAAATCCAGTTTACATTCATACAACTTTAGTGGTATAATAAAGTTGTCACTCGAGGTTGGGAGTATAGGTTTTTCAGCATACCAACGATCCTTGGTGCTTTAGCTTAATGAAAGTGGGTGATCTTGTCGAATGAAAATGAAAGTTGGGTTATTCGGTTTTGGTAAAACGGGATCTATGGTCGCACAGGAAATTATTAAAGATGATTACTGTGAATTAAGCTGGGTCATGAGAAAGTCATCTGTAAACATGGGAGGTTATGCAAGCCATTTATTGGGCTTTAGTCATGATGAGGGGAAGCTATTTTCTACAGAAAATACTGATTTTGATACATTTTTTGCGTTCCATAGGGTGGATGTTATTATTGATTTCTCCACAGCAAGTGCAGTCGATTTTTATCAAAAAGCGGCTATGTACGGAACACGTGTTGTCTCCGCCATCTCTGACTACGATGAGCTTCATCTGCAGCAATTAACGAGATTAGGTAAACAAACGGCAGTTTTGTATTCTCCCAATATAACTTTAGGAATTAACTTTTTGATTGAAGCATCTAAAGTTCTTCAAAGAATTGTTCCCCACGCAGATATCGAGATTATCGAAGAGCATTTCAGAGATAAAAAGGGAGTATCTGGGACGGCATTGAGAATTGCCGAACATCTAGGCCTTGATAAAGATACTCATGTGAATTCCATACGTGTTGGAGGTATCGTCGGGAAACATGAATTGGTTTTCGGGCTTCCTGATCAAACGATCCGAATTACGCACGAATCTATTAGCAGATCAGCCTTTGGACAAGGTGCTATTTATGCGGCAAAATGGTTAATGGATAAGGATAAGGGTGTCTACACCATGGAGGAAGCGGTTTCTTTTAATGGTCCACAAAAACCGCATTTTCAAGAGGCTGTGGATAGCTAATACTTTCGGGTTCTCAAAACAGGTCCACCGTTCTAACTTAGAATGGTGGACCTGTTCCTTCGTTTGCAATAGTTTCTAGTGCAAATTACTTCAGCTTACCGCGAAAGGCAGCGCGGGTTATTCCGTAACGCGACAGAGTCAAGTTGCCCAACCAAATGAGCAGCCGATCTGTGACAAAGCCCATGATCCCTAAGCAAAATAGGCCTACGAAAATCCAATCTGTCTTAAAATACAAGCGGGAGCTCCAAATCATAAAACCGATTCCCTCGTTGGCAGCAACCATCTCTGCTCCGATAATGGCCATGAAGGATGAACTCATGGCCAGCCGGATGCCTGTAAAAATGTAAGGAATGGTTGCCGGAATAATTACATACTGCATAATTTGACGCTCCGATGCCCCCATGCATCGAGCTGAACGGAGCTTGTCTTCTTCTACCGAGAGTACCCCTGTCATGGTGTTTAAAATAACGGTGAATAAAGTGGCATACATAATCAACACCATTTTGGATGTCTCCCCAATGCCGAACCATAATAGAAACAATGTGATAAAAGCCAGCGGGGGAATAAAGCGTATAAAATGGAGAAACGGTTCCATCAATACCCGTAAAATTGAACTTCTGCCCATCAAAAGGCCGATTGGAACAGCTAACACACTGCCCAGCACCCAACCCTTCAAAACTCGAAGCATACTGATTCCTATATACCGGAACAAAGAGCCGTCCTGGGATAGCTCAACCATTCCCCGCAGGGTCGATAAAGGTCCTGGAAAAAAATCAGGATTGGAGTTCATCGCCAGAAGCTGCCAAAGCAACAGAATTATCACCCAGGTTGCCAGACCTGAATTTAACATTCTTCGTACAAGCGACATCCTGCATCACGCTCCCTCTTCAAAATGATGTTCAATGATCTCATAGAGTTCGTTAAACTGGGGTTTCGTAACGTCTCTAGGGTAAGCCAGCGGAACATCATAGATATCGGTGATGCGTGAATTTGGACCCAAGGACATGATTCCAATGCGTTGTCCTAGTAACAATGCTTCTTGGATATCATGGGTGACAAAAACAATAGTTTTAACGGTTTGCTGCCAAATGCGGACAAGTTCTTTCTGCATACTCCGGCGAGTCATGGCATCGAGTGCGCCGAACGGCTCATCCATTAATAGAATGGCGGGGTCGTTAGCGAGGACCCTTGCCAACTGTACCCGCTGTTTCATTCCGCCGGATAGTTCCTGAGGAAATTTATGCTCATGGCCGGTAAGCCCGACCATGCCGATATATTGGTCAGAAATGCGCTGCCTTTCTTTATGGGGAATCCCCTTCATACGCAGACCAAATTCCACATTCTCTCGGACTGAAAGCCAGGGGAACAGGGAAGATTCCGCATTTTGAAATACCATCGCCCGCTCTTTGCCGTGTTTTTCGATTTTTTGCTCCCCAAGGCGTAATATACCTTCACTTGGGTTGATAAAACCGGCGATTAAATTCAGCAATGTTGACTTTCCGCAGCCGCTTGGTCCAAGCAGAATGAAGAACTCTCCTGTATTTACGACCAGATCAACGCCCCGGAGAATGTAAGGAGATTCTGCCTGAAGGGAGTTGTCAAAAGTCTTTCCGACTTTTTCGATCCGGATCGGGCAGGGGATGAAAGACTCTGGCATGTTCTGTTCTCTCCTTCTTTTGTTATGATTTATAGGTCAAAAGGTTGGGGAATGATTTCTGAAGGGGTTCTGTATTGATCTTGTCTTTAAGGTTATACTTGTCTTTCAATATCCCGTGATCCTCTGACCATTTTTTTACATCCTGCAAATGGTCGAAATCTTCCTGTGAAAACCCAAGTGTATAATTGGTATATTTAAGGTCTTCCAAAACACTGTCCTTGGGCAGCTTCAGCTCTTTAAACGCCAGGTCGGCCGTTTCATCAGCATGGTCCGGGATATAGAGGATTCCGTCATTCAGGGCTTTAAGAATCGAGGCCACGGCATCCGGATTTTGTTTTACAAAAGAAGAATCCAATAACAGGTAGGAGCTAATGTTTACACCTGAGTCGAGCACGGTCCCTAGTGGTTTGACTCCGTTCAGTTTATTAAATTTAGCGGTTAGGGCGCCTCCGATCCATACTGCATCCATGTCACCCTTTTGTAAGGAGACAATCGCTTCATCCGGCGTACTGAACGGTACATATTTAATGTCGCTTGCGGCTATATGATTTTTTTCCAGATACTTGGCCCATACGTATTCGTATACTGTTCCTTTTTGTACACCGAGTTTTTTTCCTTTTAAATCCTCAGGTTTGCTAATATTGTCTTTAGCATAAAGAACAGTTCGGGTAGCCGATTTTTCATTGGTGCGGGTCAAGGAACTGACAACAGTCATATTTCCTTTGCCTAAAGAGTTGATCAGCGCATAATCAGCTGCCAGGGCAGTATCACTTTGATTGACCAGCAGAGCATTGACAGTATCAATTCCGTAGGCAAAATTAGAAATTTCCGGCTTAACACCGTATTTTTCAAAAAAACCTTTGTCTTTGGCCACACGGAACTGAAAAGAGCCTCCTGCTGCTGTATCAATGGCAAGTCTAACTTTCACTGCTGATGTATTAGTCTTTGTCTGGGTCGAGGGTTGTGCAGTTGAGCAAGCTGTTGTAAAAACCATAACCATTAAAATTAGAAATACGAATAAAACGTTCTTTTTCATTGATCTTCCTCCCTCGCTTTATAATTACTTGTTTATTGGCCGTTCATCAATTTTGGCTACACAGAATGCTCCATCAGTGAAAAAACCCGTACCTTCGATGTTGGCCACCGAATCCGTTCCCTTGGGGGCTGCTCCTGGGACTCTGAATTCTGCGACATCAAGCGGAATAATTGCCGTTTCTTTGGGTTTCGTTAATTGAGGTACCCATTCATAAGGCACACGATAAGCACGATAGACCATATTGGCATTGTTTTTATTTTTATAAGGGGAAATATATTCCCAAACCAGCTCATGTTCGCGGGTTACCTCGAAAATTCGGCCATCAGAGCCCTCGGTAATCAGCGTATTGCCGTTAGGCAATCTTTGCGCGGAACTGATATAGGGACTGTAGAAGCGGTAGGAATCTAAGGGTTCCTGGAACTTGGCCTCCGTTGGGGTGTATTGCCACTCAATTTTCAAGGTAACGGGGTTGATCTCCAATACTCGAGAGTGATCCCGGACCGCATTTTTCTGACCAAAAGACGAAGCCGGGTTTGGCAAACCATATCCTGCCCAGCCGCCATTATCGAATACCAGGAGGTTTCCTTCACCAGGCAAACCTTTGGGAATAATATGGGCATGATGCTGTCCGATGATCCAACCTAAATGGGCAACCTCATCTCTAGAATAGTCCGGTCCGAGCTTCCAAACGATCTTGCCGGTTTTTTTATCAATAATGGCGATAATGCTCGATTCCCGAGAATCCCAGATAATATTGTCCGGATGAAAACGGGTGTCTCCTTGATCGTAAAATTTATTGGGACCGATGAGGGATACGGAATTTATATGCATCCAGTCTCCGGAATGGTGATTGCCGAAAAATCGGGTGTTGGGATCACGTGACAGCACATTTTTTGCACTTTCATCAAAACCGAGTTCATCAAAATGCTCACTGCATGTCCACTCCCAGATAATATTGCCTTCCCAATCAACCTCAATGATGGCATCATCAAGCAGCTGTTTGTCAGAGATTTCCGGATTGCGTAGGTTTTTATGAACTAAAAGGAGGGTATTGCCTCCATCGGTCCGTGATTCCAGGCCGGGAACATAGTAGCCTACAGGATTCCCCGCCCGTTGATAATCATGGTGTGCTCTAGCCATCCATTGCGGTTCATTTTCAGGATCTGAAATATACTGGTATCGGTTAAATTTCCAAACAATATTACCCTCCCAATCCACTTGTACTAAGTCTACTTCATCCTGAAACCCAAACTGGGGATCTCTTGTTCCTGTGCTGCCAAACACAAATCCCCCGGGCAGCAGCTTATTCGGAAATCCCCGTAAGCCTTTCCATAAATGTACTTCTTGGCCGTTCATGCCAATTAACAACGCGCCCAAATCAGCTGCCTGATAGAGGGTATAACCGCTCCAAGTTTTGTCTGGATTGTATAGCGTTGCCCCTGTTGGATAAATGCTGGGATGTCCCATGATTTCCACTCCTTTTTACTTTTAATAGCTTAGAAAACGACTTTTTCTATTTTCTGAATCGTATCTGCCTGTTAGATCGGCCGATTGAGCCCGTTCGGAATTTTCCCGGGCGAGGCCAAGAATTATTTCGGAAAAATGTTCAAGATTGCCGATGATTTGCCGATACGCGCTAATCTGCTCGGAAAGCCGATTCTTATCTAAACCATCAAAGAGTATTGTGATGCAGCATCTTCCGATATTCTGATTCCGTTGTAACATCTCCCTGCCCTTGTCCGTAATATCCAGCAAAACCGTTCTGCGGTCTTTCCCTTTACAACGAACAGCGAGGCCCTTCTCTTCAAGTTTATCGCTCAAGGCCGTGACAGCTCCGGAGGTAAAATCCAGCTCCTCTGCTAAATCGCCTAGCCGCTGCGCTCCATCCCTGATGATCTTATTAAGAATGAGCAGACCGGGCAGCGCAACCCCTTCAATGAGAATTTTGTCCCGTTCTTTGATGAATCGCCTCACCATTTTTCGGAATAACCAATCTGCTTCCTCTAACTGATCCCAATCCATGTTCTAATTTTTACATCCCCTTTCATTTAGCCCTTGCCGCAAAACAAAAAGGCCTCACGCTTATTTCTGAGAAATAATCGTAAAGCCTTTGGTTTTCCAATCAGCTTAAATATTTCATTGCTAAAATAATGAATATTAAAGAATTATGATGTTATTATAAAATGTATTATTCCTATAAGTCAAGTGTGTTTTTGCAAATATTATTAGCTGAGTACGGACATGCAGAGCGATCTTGCCTTCCCAATCCATAAGCCGAGGATACATTCTTGTATAATTTTAAGGTTACAGATTCTTGGTTACCGTATGCTTCTGCCGACTTCCTAATGCCATACCTGATAAAGTACCCATCGGACAAATGGTGCACCAGGTTCTTGCTCTAAAAAAGAAACCAATCAAGAGGCCAATAATAATCGTTGTAAACATCATCGAATATATTCTAAAGCCTAAATGGACTGCCCAACCTGGCATAATGCCTACATCGAGGAGGTTAGGTATGTTCCATGGAAGTTTAAAGGCAATTAGAAATTTGACCTTCTCCATAGGAGGTCTTTTATCCAGAAAAACCATCAATGTGGATAGGCATATCATGGCGAAATTCAGTAAGAAGTAAATGAGCATAACTCGTTTACCGCTGCCGTTTACCAGCCACTTTGGGGCCGGTCGGTTTAAGCCGATTTTTGAAAATATCCGGATAAATAGGTTTGACCGGGGACAATAACTTTTGCACCAGGTTTTTTCTTTATCCTTAATGACAAAGAAAAAGGGAAGAATAAGACAAAGTAAACCAATCCAAGCAAATATAATATTAAATATGCCTAAGACAAAAAATAAAAGGGTAAATAAATACGAATATTTGATCCATAATCTCTTCACGCTATCTTCTCCATTCTCTTATTTATGTTTGTTTAATTATAGAAAGTAATTGTGACAAAACTATGTAAATCATGATTGAAAGAGGGCAGCATGTATAGCTGCCCTCTTAAAGTCCCTAGTTATATCATTAAACTCCCAAATTGTTAAATTGATATTCTTAAATTGATCCTGAAGCAGTAATTTTAGAATTAAATCCTTTGAATGCTAAAAGCCGTTGAAGTCCCAAATTTAAAAGAATGAGCCCTGAAAAATAAAACAGCAAAGAAAAGACTTTATTCGGAAAGAGATATAACAGACTGTATTTATACATTAACACGGCCTCTAACAGATAAATCTCATAGGAGATCGAACCGATAAACTTAAGAGGCGGAGGATCAATTATATGATGGCGTAGTGGTAATCCTAAAAATTACAGTTGACTATTACTGATTAAAGACTATAATTGTCACAAAACAATATGTTAGATGAGTTTTCCTAAATTCAAAAGAAAGCGAGAACGTTAAAATGTATAGAAATGATTATTCACATTACAACCCATCATATGAAGTCATTGATGTTAAACAAACACGACCAATATCAATTACCCAGGTTATTGGACTTTTATCTTTCATGTTTTTAGCGATGGCTGCTGGGGCTTTTTTGGTTCCGCCTGCTTATTTTATTCCCGCGGTCATTTTAGAATTTGTACTGCTCTTTGTCATTCCGCTTATCAACCGGAGAGATACAGTGAGAGGTAATGATGCGGCAGCAGGGCTAACGGGTGCTTTGGCTTTACTTTTTGCTGCATGCTCTGGAGCGGCCTTAAGTCCACTTATTCAGGGACTTGTCGCTACGCCGGCAGGTTTAGCGGTATTGGGTCAAGCTTCTTTGGTAACTTTCGTTGTTTTTGCCGCCGTTGGTTTATATGGTGTCTTAACTCGGCGAAACTTGGGTGTCTTATCAAAGTTTCTCTCTGTTGGTCTGCTTGTTCTTTTAGGCGTCATGATTCTGAGTATGCTATTCAGCAGCTTCTTTAGCCCTTTTGCATTGCTAATTGGACTAGGCGGAGCAATTCTGTTCAGTTTACTAACCGCTTTTGATTTCCAACGCATGAAGCATAGTACTGCTGATGAAGCGGTATTAGTGACACTGAGCATCTTTTTAGATTTTGTCAACTTATTTACCTTTATCCTAGATATCTTTTTGATATTTGGCGGATTCGGGGGCCGCAGAGACTAACGTCTAGGATCTAACAGAATTAAGAATCTTAAAACCATAAAACAATAACATAAAAGGTAGAGCGGACTTAAATTCAGTCCTGGCTCTACCTTTTTAAATATTTTAAATTTAAAGGATATATCGTAGGCTCGCTGCGAAAAAACTGACTCCAAAAAAGATCAGGCAAGCAGCTAAAGCAACGATGATAACTTTGTATACTTTTAAATTGATGAGAGAACGAGTTCTACTTACGAGGACAGATACGAAGGAAAACCATGAAATATCGGAAATAATGTGACCGATATAAAAGGCTAAAACACCCATAATGCCAAAAGAAGCATAAGCATTCATAATTAATGCTAGACCTACTACAGACCACCAAATGATAAAGTAAGGATTTGATGCACTTAAAACGATACCGGCTAAAAGCATACTTCCTTGCTTTTCATCTTTACTGCTTTTCGGATCTAAAGAAATTTGATTGAGATAGACTTCTTTCATCATTCCAAACCCGAGATAAACGAGAATAATTCCCCCTAAGAGACCGATTATTGTTTTAGCAGTATCTGTCGTTAAGTACTTTCCTGCTCCTAGATAAATCAATATTACTAAGATCAGTTCAAGAAAGACATGGCCAGCTGACACAAGCAGGCCAGACTTTGCACCATGATGTAAGCTTTTATCAACAGTATAAGTAAACATAGGCCCTGGCATAACGGCCCCTGAATAACCAATAATCAATGATTTTAAGAAAATAGCGATCATAAATTACCCCTTTATAAAGAAAACACAACATGTATTTATGTTGTGCTTTAGACTTTACTCTAGATTATATAATGAATAATTCAATGATTACAATAAAAAATAGAACGATTTTTATTTGATCAGATTTCACAGATACTGTCTGCAGTATTAAACGTTATTTTAAAAGTTGTTCCATTTCTGCCGGTCTCGAAGTCGAATAATGCATGATGTCGTTGAGCAATTCCTATTGAAATTGCCATTCCCAAACCTGTTCCGGTTTCTTTTGTGGTAAAGAAGGGTGTTCCAATCTTTTCGCGTATTTCTTCGGGTATTCCAGCCCCTTGGTCCTCGATCTCTAAAATGACATTATTTTCGGTACAATATGTCCGAATGGTGACCTTGCCCTTTTCTGGCATTGCCTCTAATCCATTGCGTACAAGGTTAAGGATGAGTTGTTTTATTTCATTTTCATTGAGCATGATTTCGGGCAAGCTTTTTAAATCTAAAAGAATCTCCTTATTATTGTTATAAGCATCCGCTTGCAGCATTGGGAAGATTTTGCCAATAATCTCATTTATATTTTTAAGCCTGATATTATCAGAATTTACTTTAGCCAAAGATAGAAAGTCTGTAATAATACTATTCGCCCGATCAATTTCTGAAACCATCAAATCTATATATTCTTTTTCGCTTTCATATTGTTTTCTCGCTCCAAGAAACTGCAGAAAGCCTTTAACCGTTGTCAGGGGATTTCTGATCTCATGGCTGATCCCTGCGGCTAACTGACCAATGAGATTGAGTCTTTCTAAACGCGCTAGTTCCTGACTATGACGTTTTGATTCTGTAATATCGCGAAAGAAAACAGTTAAGCCTTCCGTAAAGGGATAAGCATGATATTCATAACAAAAATCGGGATGAGTTAACGCCTTACTCTCCCAATGAGTTGCATTGTTTTGAGCCATAGCTTCTTCTAATTTACTTAAGGTCAATGAATCCTCAATTTGCGGAAAAACGTCTTGGATTTTTGTCTCTAACAAATGGTGCAGCTCTTGGCCTGTTAGTCTTAGTGCTTTGGGATTAAGATACGAAAAACGGTACGAACGATCAAGGGCGAAAACGCCATCCGATACGCCCTCGATAATTTGAGTTATTTTTTGTTGAGATAATTCCAATTCATGATTAACATATTTCAGTTCTTCAGTAAAAGAAAAAATTTTATCAATAACGGGTTTTAATTCCGGTAATTTGCTTAGCATTTGAATTTGACCATAATCATTCGAAGTAATCATCTGACTGAATTGATCGAGTGCTACTCTGATTTTTGTCATATATCGCTGAAGTAAGATGACTATCATGAGAACCAAACCTAAAGCAAAAATAGAAAATCCACTGATTGAAAATGTCGATTGGAATAAATTATAGGTGCTGTCGGCATAAGCCCAGCTATAACCTACTATTCTTTCCCCGGCATAAAGTGGATAGCTTACAACAAAATCTTTATTCTTACTGTCATTCCAGGTGTAGTGATAGAATTCATTACCATTACCTAATTTTGATTGAATCTGAGCTATTATAGGTTCTTTGCTCACAACATGAAAATCTAACCCAAGATCATAGTATCCAAACGCAGTAACATCCGCGCCATTACTTTGAAGCAAAGGCTGAATTAATGTTTTGATTTTTGCCTTTTTTTGTTGTTCCGTAAGATTCGGGTTTTGTTCAATATTTTCTATGCCTAAAATATAAGGGCTTATTTTAGTTTGAAGATTTGAAGCCATCAAAACCAATTGGTAATTTTCTTTATACGTTTGTTTTTCCCAATAGGTTTCGCCAAAAAGAGTAACAACGATGATGATAAATATAAAAAGGATCCCTATAATTTTAAATAATGTAACTTGAATAATCGGCTGTTTCTGCCAGAGTTTAATCATTATAAATCCCCCAGAGAAAAACCTTTAAAGATATGATTAAAATATCATTCTAAAATATAAAAGCTGGATAGCCAGCTTTTATATCGGATAAACGTGTTAAGTTAAGAGATGATTTCTTAGCGTTGTAAGGCTTTCGGCGTTTTCGGCTGATATAATAACATAAGACAAGCAAAAACAGAAGTTGCACTCGCCATGACGACTAACATAGAAGCAATGGTTGCAAGAATCATTTTCCTCATAATTGAATCCACCTCCTTCGGTTGAAAATTGGCAATAGGGTTATACTCTGGAAAAATAACCCTAAAGTTGCACTTGTTATAAAGAAAGAGTCGTTTACCACATTGATGGCTATGAACGTAGCAACAACAAAAGCGACAGACGATATTTTGAGTTTTTTCCTTAAGCTGCGTGAATGAATGGGTTTTGCCTGACTGTCCACCGGGGCTAAGCCTAACACAAGAAGTAAAGAGACGAACAAAACTATCGTTGTAAAAGTGAAAGAGGTGAAGCCCATGAGAGCAAGGTTTTTTGCTAAAAGCCCTACAGCGCTATAACCAATTGCTCCGAAAATCAAACATTTTAGGGGGGTGTCGAAATGAGCCCCTCCCGATAATCGGCGTAAGGTTCCACCAAAAAGGGCGGCAAGGATGGTTGGCCCTGGAGCATTAAGCAGCAGCCCTAGGAAAATAATTAAAGTCATTCCTAAAATGTTCAAAAGTCCTGTTTCAATGGCGTAAGCAACAATTTCTTTATTATCCTCGCTATAATTTAAGTCTTCAGTGATTTTATTGGCAATTTCCTGACTTATCTGAGCTAAATCCATGATTTTTCCTTCTTTCTGCAAGAAAGCGGTTGAGTAAAAAAGCAAAAATAAAGAGAAGGATAACATGAGGTTCACCTACGAGAATCCGTATCCATTCATTAGTGTAAATCTCAGTAGTAGTAAGATGAAAAACAGGCATCAAGAGACTAAGACTAGCTAATTCCAATATGCCTAGAGTCATATAACTTACGATACATGCAATCAGAGATAAGCTAAGATTTCCGTTGCTGATTTTAATAAGCATGCTAGAAAGCAAAATGATGAGCAAAATGATATGAAGGCCGAAAGGAAGGGGTGTTAGGCGAATAAGATAAGAAAAAAATGCCAGAATCAAAGCAAACTCCACAATTTGTTTCCAATTGAGCGGAATTCTAGCGATAACAAATGAAAGTGTAACAACAGCAATCAATTCGGGAATACCTTGTAAAAGTAATGCAAGAATTGGAATGTTCACGAAGGTCACTCCATTTTTATGTCAAAATAGTTTATTTTTCCTATTCAACATCAATCTACAAAAATCCTCTTTTAAATTCTAAAATTAGAAAAATAGTCCAAATGGCCTAAAAGGAGGGACTATTGCCTAATATATCTTGTCAAATTTCGACTTCCTTATTTCGGCATTGTTCGTACAAGTCTTATGAGAGAATAAGATGATAGAACTGAACGACTATGCTTAAGAAGGAAGGAATCAAATTTGAACCCTAAGCGTTATTTCAATCTGGTGATGTCTTGTTTGCTATTTGTTCAATTCGCTGTCTTCCCCGGGTTTGCTTTAGCTTCAGACCCCAGCGTTTCAACATCAGCAGCTTTGCCTACAAAAACGAATATTACGTCTGACCAGGCATTGCAAATTGCCAAAAGCAGCTTTGCTATCCCTGAAAAATATACGCAATTGAATACAAATTTCTATGATTATAATAATCGCCCTGCCTATTCCCTGAATTGGAATTCTCCTGAGTTTCCGGGGGGGAGTTTCCATGTTGAAGTGGATGCGAACTCTGGTGAGATCCTAAGCATGAACAGCTGGGATCAACCCGGTAAACCTTCGTTTAAAATTCCCATTATCACGGCAGCTGAGGCTGAAAAAGAAGCCCTAAATCTTGTCACAAAATTAGCCGGAAAATATCTCCCTGAGTTAAAATTAGTCAAGGATGAAGGGCAAGTCATCACCCTCAATAACTACCAACCCTTCATGTATAACTTTCGTTGGGTGCGGGTTATCAATGGAATTCCATTTCCGGAAAACGGAGTTAGTGTAGGTGTTAGCGGGGATAAGGGTCAGGTGGCAAGCTATAGTTTTAATTGGACGAAGGACTTAGTTTTTCCCAGTGCGGGAAATGTGATCTCTCAGGAAACGGCAGAAAAAGCATTTGTCGATACCCCAATGCTCGAATTACAGTATTATTTAACCCCAGTGATCAAATCCAATGATCCCAATCCCCAACGCGTTTTACCCGTTTATTATTTATCGAATAAATCTGCAGGCGGGGCAATTGATGCGGTCAGTGGAAAGCCTATAATCCTAGATCCTTCTGTAGGTATATATAAAGGCATGGGTTATGCGCCTGAAGCTGTTAAAAGTATTACTCAGCCCAATCAATCAACTCCAGCGAGTGATGTGAAATCAGATGCGCCGAAAATAGGCAGAGATGAAGCTGCGGAAATTGTGAAGAAATTCGTGGATATTCCTAAAGACTTAAATCTATCAAACTCGAGTTTGAATCCTGATTGGCTAAATCCGAATACTAAAGTCTGGCAATTGGACTGGAGTGTACAGTCCTTTGCTCCTGGAGATAACCGCCATTTGAATGCCCGAGTAAATGCAAACACAGGTGAATTGATCGGTTTAAATATGCAAGGAATAGCCAATACTCAAAATCCTTCCGAACCGATGAGCAGAGAAGAGGCACAAAAAATAGCTGAGGAATTTTTGAATAAGGTAAATGCTCAACATTTTGCAGAAACTAAACTTCAACCTTCTTTGGCCTATCAAGTGAAAATGCCTGGGAATCTTCAGCCTTTTGAATATGTTAGACAAGTCAATGGGATCCCGGTTTCCAATAATGCCATGCATATTGCGATCGATACGGTGGGGAAAAGTGTTATTCAATATAATATGAATTGGTCAAATTTTGAGTTTCCAAGTTTAGAAAACGTGATCACTCCCTCAAAAGCGACTGAACTATTTCTAAAAGAACGATCCCTTACATTAGGATATACGCTGCTTTACAGACAAACTGCACAGCAAGAAGTACGTCTTGTCTATCAACCTCAGCTTAGCTATGCTCCTTCAACAGCCCAAATGATTGATGCTATAACGGGTGAACCCCTGGATTGGTCGGGCAAACCTAAATCGCAATGGATAAAAGCCCTATATTTTAATGATATTCAGGGGAATTTTGCGGAAAAAGAAATCAATTTAATGGGACTTACCGGAGCTTTTGGAGAATATGGTGATAAATTTAATCCTGATGAAACGGCTACTGTCCTTGAATTTTTAAGAGCAATGGCTCTGGCTGAGGGGAATGGCCGAGATCGTGCTTTATCGGATGATGAAGTATTAAAGTTAGCGAAGGAACGAGGCTGGACGAAGGGCGATACATCTATCCCTCGTGAAATGAATCGGGAGTATTTATCGAAAATCGTAGTTCGCTTAATAGGGATGGAAACTGCGGCTCAAGCTAAAGGAATCTATGCTGTTCCCTTTGCAGATGCTAATCTCATCCCAGCGGATTCATTAGGATACGTGGCTTTAACCTGGGGGCTGGGTATTCTGAAAACCGATCAGTCCACGTTTGAACCTCAGAAAGCGGTAACACGAGCTGAAGCAGCTTATGCTTTAGTTCATGCCTATGCTGTTGCTAATCAGTAATAATTGATAACAAAAAGGAACGCATGCTTACGTCGTTAAGCTGCGTTCCTTTTTTCTTAAAGTCTTCAAGTAGTTTTCTGGTTATTTTTACTTGGGAACATCTCCAGGTTCAGATTTTAGACTGTAATCGAGATGAGTATCTACAGGAGCCTGTGGTTTAGGGATCTTGACGAATTTATATCCCATTGAGGAGTGACAGCCGTTACAGGATTCAATAGCCGAAGTGTAAGCTTTGTCAAAGGCAGCAAAGTCCTTTGCGGCAATTGCCTTGTTGACAGGATCAAATGTTCCTGTATAAAAACTTGTCCAAGCAGGGTATTCTGCTGGTTTGGTGATTTTAGCAGGAGTCATTGCCTTATCCATATATTTAGACATATATGAGGCTAAGGCCCAGTTGCCGCCTTTGGCAGCGAAGTACATATCGTCGAATCGATCACCAACTTCACGCATAGGTATTGCGAACTTTGGCAGTGCTCCTTTGATATCTTCAACTTGTTTCTTTAGATCATCTGTTCCAGCCGCAGCTGGTGCTGCTGGGGCTGATGCTTGCTGGGCGGTACCACAGCCTATAAGAATTAGAGAACCGAGTGTTGCAAGAGCCATGATTTTAATCAGATTTTTTTTCATACGTTTTCCCCCTTTAAAAGTTGGATTAACCGTTTATCTGCTTTAATTTTCACATATTTATCACATAAAAAAAGAGGGCAACCTACCTGTTTTAACCAGTACAGTTGACCCTGTTCAATAATACTTTAATGATTTTGATTCTAGTGATCTTTATTGTGTTGAAAAACGTATTGAGCGAGTTGAATTCGGCTTTCGAGTTTTAGCTTTCTTAAAATGCTGCTTACATAATTACGAACGGTATACTCACTTAAGTAAAGACTATGGGCAATTTATTTATTGCTCTTCCCCTGGGCGACTTCCAGCAATATTTCATGTTCTTTCTGGGTCAGATTGGGTTTATCATGTGGAATCTCCTTTAACCCTTTCCGTACTTCGCTAAACATATTTGAAGTAAGACTGGGGTCTAAAATGGTCTCACCGTTGACAACTCTATGTATGGAATCACGTAAAGCATCTCGTCCAATTTGTTTTAAGATATACCCTGATGCGCCAGCTTCAATCGACTGTAATAATGCTTCACCATCTGTATAAGAGGTTAACATTATAACTTTAGTTAAAGGGGAGTCCTGAATAATTTTTAGGCACGCATCAACTCCACTTCCGTCAGGAAGGCGTACATCTAAAAGAACAACGTCTGGTTTGGTCTGACGAGCTTGATTAACAGCTTCGCTTACTCCTCCTGCTTCACCGACAATTTCAAAGTCTGATTCTTCAAGCAGGGAAGCCAGACCCATTCTTACGATATCATGATCATCAACGATTAAAATAGTATGTTTTTTGGTCATCTTACTTCCTCCCTATGATTATAGTAAGTGATGTACCGTTAGAATCAGATAGAAGGTCAAATTTTGCGTTAAGTTGTTTTGCGCGTTGTTTTATACTCCCTAAACCGTGACCGTTCATACCTGGAGCTTTTGTTTTTTCTAGTAATAAGGCAGGGATTCCTGTCCCATTATCGCTTATACGCATTTCAAACTTTTCCTCAGTTCCGGAAATTACAACATCAATCGTGGTGCAGGAAGAATGGCGGGCTGCGTTTGCAATGGCTTCTTGTAAAATAAAGTTGATATGTTCAAATCCTTCAGGTATAAGTATGAACCAATTCGGCAGTTTAATGGATGCCGTAATTTTCAGATCAGAAAAAGCATCTTGAGACTGTTTTATGATTTGAAGCAAGTGCTCGTCAACAGCAGATCGTCCAAAGTCCTCCGATTTAAGGCCGTGGATATATCGGCGCAGGGAATCAATGGTATCATTTAGTCGATGAATGACATCTGAGATGATTTCCTTGCTTCGTTCGGGATTTTTGTCAATCAATTCTTCAGCACGATCAAGCAGCATACCTGAGCCATAAATCGCTTGGATTGCGCCGTCATGAATATCATTGGCAATTCGTTGACGCTCTTTAGCTAAAGTTTCTAATTGTTGTATACGATCAAATGCATTCTGATATTCCAATCGAAACACCGAGAGAAGTTTTAACACGTACCAACTTAGAAGGATGCTTAAGAGGGCCCTGGCAACCTGAACGGGTATATGAAATATAATGTAAAAATGTTCATTATTTAAAACAGTACTGGGGAAGAAATCTCCTTTCGGAACAATAAGACCTGCGAGAACGCTATAAAAAAGTAAAGTAGTGGAGGCAAGCTTTAAAAAGTGCCGGATTTGAGAACCCCAACTTTTTAATTCCTTGACTTGAATCCAGAGACCCAAACCAGCCATTGCCGCACCGGGAAAACCAAGCAAATAGCGGGCCCAGATTTCACATTTTACGTACCAAATGGGAATGAGATTGCGATCAAAATAGAGGACATAATTGATGTACCAAATTAAAAGAATTACAAAAGGAATCAAAAGATAGGTTTTTGGGCTGCGAAAATACTGTGCAAGGCCGAATGCTAATAAAAATGCGAAAGATAAAGCCATGGTAAGAAGGTGAATTTGGGCAAGCAAAAGTAAATGTTCTTTACTATCGGCTGTTTGGAGCGGAACAAAAAAATAACCCCATTCAGATATTGCATGCGTAAATCCAAAAGCAGCTAATAACCATAGGGTTTTAGATAAATACAGTTGACTAGGTTGAATGATCTGGAGAGTAATAGCCAATCCCATTGTGAAAAATGATAAACCATAGATGAAGTAAATAACTTGATTATTGATCACCTTCACCCCATTACGATTTTGATTTAGCATCAAAGTTATTTTATCACAAACCAAGAAAATAGTACCCTTTATAATAATGTAGGTTTTTAACTCAGAAAGAAATTAAAACGAATATTCCTTATGTTATAATAGGGGCAACAATAAGCAGAATACTCTGCATCTCGGGGTGGAGGAGAAATGCCGAAATTAAGCCATAGAACTAATGGTTTTACTGAATCCATTATTCGAAAAATGACAAGAATATGCAATCAATACGATGCGGTAAACTTATCTCAAGGTTTTCCCGATTTTGACCCTCCGCAGGAAATTCTCGATCGCTTAAAAGAAGTATCTCAGGAGGGCCCTCATCAATATGCTGTTACTTGGGGAGCCGATAATTTCCGAGCTGCCCTTGCTAGAAAACAATCCAGATGGATGAATCGGGCGATCGATCCAGATCAAGAGATTGTTGTGACTTGCGGCAGTACCGAGGCTATGATGGCAGCCATGATGACGGTATGTGATCCAGGTGATAAAGTCATTGTTTTCTCTCCTTTTTATGAGAATTATGGAGCGGATACCATTCTTTCGGGAGCAGAACCCATCTATGTTCCCCTTCATCCTCCGGAATTCAACTTTAATATCGATGAATTGGAAGCGGCTTTTAAGCAAAAACCTAAAGCGCTTATTTTATGCAATCCTTCGAATCCTAGCGGTAAGGTTTTTACGTATTCTGAACTGAAGATCATTGCGGATTTCGCCGAAAAATATGATGCGTTTGTGATTACGGATGAAGTCTATGAGCACATTGTCTATAAACCTTATTTTCATACTTATTTTGCTTCGCTTCCTCGTATGTTTGAACGAACGATTTCCTGCAGCTCGCTTTCAAAAACGTACTCGATCACGGGCTGGAGACTGGGTTATATCATTGCCCCGGCTCATATTATTGATGTAGCTAAAAAGGTTCATGACTTTCTAACGGTAGGGGCAGCAGCTCCGTTGCAGGAAGCCGCTGTCGTCGGTCTTAATTTCGGTGATGACTATTATGAGGAATTGCAGCGCAAATATACGGAAAAAAGAGATCTGTTTATTAAGGGGTTAGATGATTTAAACCTAGCTTATACGACACCTCAAGGGGCGTATTATGTGATGATGGATATTTCTGAATTTAACAGTCAGGACGATTATAAATTTTGTGAATGGCTGGCTCAAGAGGTTGGTGTAGGAGCGGTTCCTGGATCAAGCTTTTTTCGGGAAGATGTTCATCATCTGATTCGTTTTCACTTCGCCAAGAAAAGCGAAACCCTCAATGAGGCTTTAAATCGATTGACCACATTAAGACAGAAGTTCACAAGAATTTAGTTTGACTTCCATATTAAATAACCCGGGTTAACTCATCCCAAAAAAGGGGCGGGTTTCCCAGGCTTTAATTCACTTATGTATTTATTCTTTCTCAGAGACAATCGTAAAACGCTCTTTTTTATGTTTGGGGTTTTCAATTTCATCTAAAACAGCAACGGCATAATCTTCATAACTCACATAGCTTTCACCTTTCGAATTGACGAGAAGCTGATCCTTTCCAGTTTTATAATGGCCAGTCCTCTTGCCAAGAGCGAAAGTTGCAGAAGGGCTTAAAAAGGTCCAATTAATGGTTGTTTCTTTTTTCAGATCCTCTAAGTTTTGCCCTTGGTTTTTGGCCGTGGGGTAAACAAAGTCTGGAAAACCCGGTGCATCCATGACTTTTAAAGTTTGAGTATCATCGGTGTAGAGGCTGCCGGCACCGCCAACCACAAATAGTCTTGTATGAGGCGCTTCATGCATTGCATTAATCAGCACTCGCCCTGCTTCGACATGTAAATGTTCTTGCCCCATGGGTGCACCAAAGGCATTGACGACGGTATCAAATCCTTTGAGATCTGAGGACGTAAGCTGAAAGATATCCTTTTCTAACACAGCTGCATTTTTAAGGGTCACTTTGGAAGAATCCCGGACAATGGCTGTGACTTCATGCCCTCTGTCAACGGCTTCTTTCAAAATTCGACTTCCTGCTTTTCCGCTTGCCCCAATAATTCCGATTTTCATTTACATCATCCTCCTTAAAATTTGTAACAAATCCAGTTACAGTGCGGCGGTAAAAAAACTCTCTTATATAGAGAGTTGATTTAAAATGTCTGCGAGTGTCTTATGAGCTAATTCTTTTTCCATAGCATTTTGGACGTCTTGAAATACATCCTGCAATGCGGCTTGAATATTTTTACCTACCGGACACTTGGGATTAGGTGCTTCGTGAATGGAAAATAAGTCCTTTTCTGTTTGAACGGCCCTGTATACATCGAGAAGGGTGATTTCAGAAGGGGATTTGACGAGGGCTGAACCGGAACCCCCAACCTGATTCTCGATTATGCCTGCTTTTTTAAGCTGGCTGCTGATCCGTCGAATCACAACAGGATTTGTATTCACACTCGTAGCAATCCATTCCGAGGTTGCGTGTTCTTCCTTAAATGTATTAATTAAAGAAAGAATATGAATGGCAACCGCAAGACGACTATTGATCATATTAAATCACCGCCACTTGTAACCATTCTAGTTACAAGTGGCGGTTTTGTCAAATGACTTATTTTTCTTTTGCGGCGAGTTCATTGAGAGCATCTGTTAAATCGCCGGTTAGTTTTCCAAGAACTTGTTTATCCAGCGGACTTGCTTTAGCTCCGGCTATCGTTGGGTCAAGAGCAGCTTCTATTTTTTTATAAATATCGGGGTATTTTTCTTTTACTTTATCTTCAAAGGGCTTCCAATTATCTTCTAATTCTGGTCCAACCGTTTTGACCTTGGCTTCATCTCCGGCAGTAATCGCTGCTTTCAAATCGGCTGTAACGCCAAGCATCTTGGTCACTCCCGTATTAATCTCCGAAGAGGTAGGGTTCGCCTTTTCCTGTGATGCTTTTTGTTCAGTTTGGTTTGTACTATTTGCTGTACTGGTCGTATTGGTTGTACCGCATCCGGCGATACCAAGAGTAATGACGATGGCTGAAGTTAGAATAACACGTGATAAATTCATTGAATTCTCCTCCTAAATTTGTTTATTGTTAAATCTTAATGGCTGATGGCTAATGGCTTGTATCAATGTCAAATGCTTATTTACTTACGTTATTCTTAAGATCCTTCAAGTTCATATTTTTAGCTTTTGCCTGTTTCCAAAGAATTACGGTTAAGGCCATAACAACTAAAGCAATCTGGGGAAGCGTACTTTGCCAAGAGGGATAAAGCGCCAATAGGTCGATATTTGGTATGCTCGAAGACATTGTGGAGGGGATCAGTCCTGCCATTTGCAACCCGTGAATTCCCATTCCGGTGAACTTAAGGCAAAGATAAAAGACGATAACGCTGGAGACCATGAAAAAGGGGCGAATAGGAAGCTTTAAGCCTAGCCGAATCATTAAGAAAGCGAGTGCGGCGAGCAGCCCAAATCCGATGACTAATCCAAGCACGAGGTCACTCATAGTGATTTGATTGACCATCCCTATAAAGAACAAAACAGTTTCTGTACCCTCCCTGAAGATGGCGAGAAAAGAAAGGACTCCCAGGGAAACCATTCGCCCAGTGTCTAAAGCGGATTCACTTTTGGTGCGAATGTACTGCTGCCAATCCGCGATATTGGATTGACTATGCAGCCAATAACTCATGTATAGCAGCATGGCTGCGGCAATGACTCCGGTCCATCCATTGATTAGGGCGTTATTAGTCCCGAAAGCTCCTGAAGAGAATACACTCTTTACGATCAGTGCAATGATAACGCTAAGCAATAAACCGCTTAAAACACCTAGCCAAATCCAGCGGTTTCCTTGGCTGCGGCCGGATTTTTTGACAAAGGCCAGCAGAGCAGCAATGACGAGAAGCGCCTCAAGTCCTTCACGGATAAGAATCATTGCGGCATCCCAAAACGTATATCCCGCTTTATTTGCGAGAGGACTTAAGTAATCGATCATTTGGTTCAAAAGTTGGACTGCGCCTTGATAATTGGGCGGATTTTCCGACAGCATTGCATTTACGGTAACCATATCGCGTTCTGAGTTGCTGTAAACGCTCGCGGATTGAGCGACTACTACACCTTCAACACTTAGCCAGGATTCGCGTACTTTCGAAATTTCGGCTAAAGCGGATTCCTGATCATGGGCCTGAGCTTTGAGTTTTGTTTGCTGTAATTGGATAATAAAATCGCTTAATGAGATACTTTCTCGTTTAAAAGCTTGCCCCTTTGGGAATTCTCCTTGGGAGAACTTCTCATTGACCTTTTTTAGATCGTGTAAGGCTTGAGTGATATTTTCCGGTTTGTTTTGCAAAAAGGCATAGTCGACTTGCCCCATACTTGACTCAATGTCTTTATACGCATCTGCTGATTCCTGCTTGACACCGTCTTCGATCTGAACCCACGCATCCCGGAATTTCTGGTAGGACTGCTTCGCTTCAGAGAGGCGTCCTTGATTTGTCTCAAGCAAAGCTTGCTCGATATTCGCGTCTGCTTTTGTTATGTTTTCCTCAGCTTGAGTTGATGCGAGCACTTTGATAGGATTGAATGCAATCGCCAAAACTATGAGAAGAAGGAACAAAGTTCTAATCCTAAGCTTCATTTGGCACTCCTTTCTTAAACCTTAGTGATATTGATAATTATTCTCAATCAAATCGTACTTTCAAAAATAGATTTTGTCAACATTTTTTTTGGAGAGAAAAGTTAACCATAAAAAAGTTGACTCTCTTTAAGCGCATTTCACATTTGAATTACAAAATTGATGTATAATAAAGCAAAACAAAAATAGAAGATCAAAGGATTTTGGTTTTGACGAGTAAAGGGGATGAAGCTGATGCAGAGAATCGACATCACGACAAAGGCCAAAGAATATATCTTAAAATCCGGAGATGAGGTAACCCTGGAACCCGTTCATGCGCGTATATGCTGAGGTGGTGTTAATTTACCTCCGTCCGTGCGGCGGGGAAAACCTGTGATTAAGCCCGAAGAATATATATCTCAGAATGTAGACGGTATCACAGTGTATCATGATCGAGATATTCAGGTGAAAAAGCCTTTGGTTATCGATCTCAATAAATTCCTAGGTATCTCCTCATTAGTGATTAACGGATGGACAGTACTTTAATGTGGTTTAAAGTGCTAGCTGCTTAGCTGGCACTTTTTTATTTATCAAAATTCAAATTCACTATCCAAATGAGTAAGATAACGTCTAATTTATTGAAACGGTGGCGCCGCCGTTTCAATAAACATAAGAAGCAAGTTTTATTATGAAGAAATTGAGGAGGAATATTATGCTTAAGAAATTATTGAATCCCTCTGTAGATAGAGCGGATCTTATTCTTCGCATTGCTTTAGGAGTTGTCTTTTTTGCTCATGGTTCTCAAAAGGTTCTGGGATGGTTCGGTGGATATGGCTGGGCAGGTACCCTTGGATTTTTCCAACAAGCCTTAGGAATTTCTCCCTTCTGGGCAGGACTTTCGTTCTTAGCTGAGTTTCTTGGCGGAATCTTAATTCTTTTAGGACTTTTAACTCGTCCAGCCGCCTTATCCATTGCGGTAACAATGCTTGTTGCAGGGATGAAGGTTGGCTTGCCGAATGGATTCTTTTTAGATACCCAAGGCCCAAAAGATGGGGTAGAGTATGTTTTTGTTTTGTTTTTAATCGCTGTTTATTTTGTTATTAAAGGCGCAGGGAAGATTTCTTTGGATGCAGTAATCAGTAAAAATAAGCAATAATCACTTTGTTCATTCATTAATTTAATCGATTAAGTTCAGTTTAATTAAATTCAATCGACTAAACTTTATTGAAGCATCAACTTAGGAATTTCCTGAGTTGGTGCTTTTTGACATTCTCTGTTACCAACAATTAAAGTTAATATATAGTGATGTAAGCTTTTATTGAGGAAAAGAGAAAATGTTCACGTTTAGTAAAAGGCTATTATATCCGGTTTAGGTTGAACGCCCAAAGTTTGGATAGATATTACTGGAACACTATGAGAGAAAGATAGTGAACTGTCGTTGAAATATACTCCTCTTAATTTTGCAGGAAATTAGAAAATAGTGTCAAATAATATCAATATAGTATTGTTTACCAGAAAAAGAGAGGGTGTTGTAAAAATGAACTATGAAAAAATTGCTGAAATTGTTCACGAATTAGTAAAAAGTTCTAGAAATATATCATTGCAAGAACAAGGGCTACCTTCAGCAGAACTAAATTTTAGGAATATACAAAGGGAATGCGCTCAACCAACTAACGATTCTCAAAATAGGGTATAGCAAATAATCGTCACAGATTCCCTTTTTTGAGAACGAAATATCGTTAAGCTGTTTAAGGGAAAATGAACGTTTTAAGATCCGGTAATAGTAGAAACCTAAACGAACAAGGTGATCTTCATATTGTTTATATAACAGCAAATCAGGCCGACAAATCTGAGCATTTTATGACAAGGCTGAAAGGAAATAATACGCTATCATAAAGTCACAGAGAGGTGATTGAATGGAATGGATTCAGAGACTTAACAAAGCTATTGATTATATAGAAGACAATTTGCTTACCGAGTTAACTTGTGAAGAAATAGCAGCACAAGTCTATATTTCAAGCTATCATTTTCAAAGAATCTTTAGTTTGTTAACAGGAATGACTATAGGAGAGTATATCAGAAATAGACGTCTTTCTCTTGTGGGTCAGGAATTAACCTTATCAAATATCAAAGTGATAGATGTTGCATTAAAATATGGGTATGAAACACCTGAGAGCTTTGCAAAAGCATTCAGCCGATTTCACGGCGTGACTCCAAATCAGGCAAAAATGGAAGGCTCTGATCTAAAATCGTTCAATCGCCTTATCATCAAAATCAGATTGGAAGGCGGTAATATTATGGATTATAAAATTATAAGGAAAGATGCTTTTAAGGTGTTGGCTAAGACAAAAGTTTTTACGGCAGAAAACAGTGAAAAAGAAATTCCAAAGTTTTGGACAGAATACTTTTCTGACGGTTCCCAGAAGCAAGTATGCGGCATGTTGGGAATCTGTGAGCAAGAAAAAACGGGATCGAGGGAGTTCCGTTATGGTATTGGCTGTGAATGTGAATCGAATTCAATAATTCCAGACGGATTTGAAATGTTGACTATTCCTGCATATACATGGGCAATATTCAAGTGCGTTGGCCCCATGCCAGATACAATTCAGAATATGTGGAAAAGAATATATAGTGAATGGCTGCCGCAGGCGGGATATGAACTTATTTCAGACTACGATATTGAGTTATACACGGATGGCAACAATAAGAGTGAGGATTATGTAAGTGAAATTTGGATGCCTGTTAAAAAGAAATAAGCAGATTTTAATTTCAGGTCAGTTACGCAAGAAAACGTGCAGGTTGGGCACGTTCTCTTGCGTTTTTTGATGACATTAATCTGAATCCCACAATTTATATTAATATAGCAATGGGACTGATTGTTCAAAAAATATTAAGGGAAAAGGAGAGGGAAAAAATGCGTGGTCTTTATTTAGTTATTGCAGCAGCGTGTATTCTCATCATTGGGTACCGTCTCTATGGAACATTTCTGGCAAGTAAAGTGCTAGCCATTAATCCGGCAATTCCAACACCGGCTCACCAGCATGAAGATGGTCACGACTTTGTGCCAACCAATCGCTGGGTAACCTTTGGACACCATTTCGCTGCAATTGCAGCTGCCGGCCCCTTAGTCGGACCGGTTTTAGCAGCTCAGTTTGGTTATCTTCCTGGTGCACTTTGGATTCTTATTGGAGGAGTACTTGGAGGCGCTGTTCATGACCTGGTTGTTCTCTTTGCCTCAGTACGCCATGACGGTGAATCCTTAGCCCAGATCGCTAAAAAAGAAATCGGGCCTGTAACAGGTGTTGCAGCAAGTATCGCGGTCTTATTCGTTCTTCTAATTACCATGGCAGGTCTTTCTATTGTTATCGTCAATGCGCTTAAACACAATCCTTGGGGAACCTTTACAGTGTCCATGACGATTCCAATTGCCATTTTTATTGGAATTTATATGCGCTTTCTACGCCCCGGTAAATTGGCGGAGGCCTCTGTTATTGGAGTTGGCTTAATTCTTCTTGCCGTTGCTCTTGGACCCGTTATCAAGAGTTCGGGATTGGCTCCTTTCTTTGATTACAGTGACAAGGTTATTGAACTGGCACTGCCGATTTACGCTTTCTTTGCAGCCGCTTTACCAGTTTGGTTCCTATTAGCTCCTCGGGATTATCTCAGTTCTTACTTGAAGATCGGAACGATCGGAGCACTCGCTTTGGGAATTATCTTTGTAAATCCTATTCTTCAGATGCCCGCTGTAACGCAATTCGTCAATGGCGGTGGACCGGTTATTGCCGGTAAAGTTTGGCCTTTCGTTTTCATTACGATTGCTTGTGGAGCAATTTCTGGGTTCCATAGTACGATTGCAGCAGGAACCACACCTAAAATGTTGGATAGTGAAAAAGATATTCAAATCGTTGGTTTCGGCGGCATGCTGATTGAATCGTTTGTTGCCATGATGGCTTTGATTGCAGCAACTGTTCTTCCGGTTGGAGACTATTTTGCGATCAATTCCGCACCTGCAGTTTTTGCAACACTTGGAATGCATGTCGATAAACTTCCGATGCTGTCTCAACTCATCGGTGAAGATGTCGCAGGCCGTCCGGGTGGAGCTGTATCCTTAGCAGTTGGAATGTCTTATGTATTCAGCAGTGTCCCTGGCTTGAAAGGACTGCTTGCTTACTGGTATCAATTTGCGATCATGTTTGAAGCTGTATTTATTCTTACCGCTGTCGATGCCGGAACTCGGGCTTCTCGTTATGTTGTTCAAGATATGATTGGTGTTGTCATTCCGAAGTTCAAACAAATTACATGGACGCCTGGCGCCATTATTTCAGCAGGGCTTGTATCCGTCACTTGGGGATATATGCTCTATGGTGGAGATATCTCAACCGTTTGGCCGTTATTTGGAGTTTCGAATCAGTTGCTCGCTTCTTTAGCTATGGTTGTGGGTACAACGCTAATCCTAAAAAATACGGGCCGTATTTCTTATGCGCTTACAACCTTTGTCCCGTTCGTTTTCCTCTTTATTACGACTCTTGATGCTTCTTACTTTAACGTAACTAAAGTTTATATTCCTAAGGCTATGTGGACTAACGTCTTTATTTCGGTCTTGCTTGCTGTTCTTTGTTTGCTGATTGTTTTTGACGCAGCGCGCAAGTGGGCTAAAATTATTCAGGATAAAAAAGGCATGGCTGCTAAACGAATCGAGCATGAAAAAATAGTCAGTGATCTTGCAGCAAAATAAAAAACAGTACGAGTAACAAAAAGATAAGAAAATGAGGGTGTCCCATAAAAACATGGGGCACCCTCTGTTTTACTATCAGAGCAAATATTGTTCTTTACGCTTAGAAGATTACGCCGAGTGCGATAAGAATTAAAATCGCGATTGCAATGATTCCTACGCCTACACCTACGCCTACGCCGCCGCCGCCAACAAAACCGCCGGGGCAGCAAGCACCGGAGCCCATTCCAAATCCGCCAAAGCCCATTCCGTACATTCTTTTATCCTCCTCTTACTCAATTAGAAAACGATTCCCATTGCGATCAATAGAAGAATGATTACGACTACGATAGCAATTCCCGGTAAAAAGTTAGGACCACAACCTGCTACTCCAGCTGCTCCAAATGCCATTTGAGGTTCCTCCTTTGTTCTAGAGATATTACACTATATGAAGATGATGGTTATATTGACACAATATGGAAATACATTATCGAAGAAAACCCCTGTTTCTTTTTTCAAGGAGCAGGGGTTTAGATCTATAGTTTCACTAGAAAGCCTTCTTCGGTAAGAACTTCGCATGCCCGATCTAATATCTCAACGGATGACGCCTCTAAGGTATGGATATGAAGCCCATCCGTAAGAGAAGAAAGTAAACTCGTGTCTTTCTGCGTGATTTGGGACATAAAATTTTTTACATCAAAGCGGCTTTTTAAATTTAATGGCCGAGAAATTTTTCCATAAACAGAATGTTCGACTCCGACATCAAGGACTTGAACTCCGAGATCAACAAGGAGTGTTAATTCTCGTTCGGTATCCTGCATAGAATGACGGCTGAAAATGATGCGTTGGACTCCCTTAGGCGAAGCCTTAAGCAAGATATAACCTTGCGGAGTTGAGATGACAGGTTCCTGCCCAGCGCGAAGAAGGGCCATATCTTGGACGATGACTTGCCGGCTTACGCCGGTAATCTCTGCCAGATGTGCAGCCTTAAGAGGTTCTCTGCTTTTTTTTAGCAAGTCTAATAAAAAATCGCGGCGTTTAGGACCAAGTTGGTTTTTTTTCTCTGTCATTTCAAATCACCTACTTAAATACGATTCTACGTTCTGGAAAGAAAAGTGTCAATATAGTGTCTTGACAGATGTAATGACATAGTGTACAACAGACGTATATATAACAGGGGAGTTGAAGAGTGAAATGCAAGATATAAAGACTGATGTTCTGGTTGTCGGGAGCGGAATTGCAGGTCTGTCAGCAGCTCTGGGGGTAGCTCCCTACGGTAAGGTTATAGTTATCGCAAAGGATCGCCCAGATATTTGCAATTCAACCTTAGCTCAGGGAGGGATTGCGGCGGCAGTAGGCAAAGATGATTCTCCTGAAAAGCATACTCGGGATACTCTGATAGCAGGAGTAGGAATTTGTCAGGAAAAAATTGTTGAAATCTTAACTCATGAGGCCCCAAAGGTTATTGGCCAACTTGTTGAACTCGGTACGTGCTTTGATCGGACAAACTCAGGTGAGCTTGCTTTGGGAAGGGAAGGCGCTCATAGTCTGGCTCGCGTCATTCACCGCGGAGACGATACGGGTGCGGCTATTTGGGAAACGCTTTTTCAAAATCTCCAACAGCAGAAGGTACAATTTCTGCCTGAAACCCGTGCCGAGAAACTTATCGTTCATGAGGGACACTGTTATGGAGCTGTTGTGAGAACTTCCGAGGGTGTTCAGCCAATTTATGCGAAAAGTGTTATTTTAGCCACGGGAGGAATCGGTGAAATATATGGGAGAACGACCAATTCTTTGTTGAGCACGGGCGAGGGTTTGGCTCTGGCATGGAAAGCAGGAGCTATTCTAAGCGATCTGGAATTCGTTCAATTTCATCCCACGGCCTTGCTTACGAATGAAAATCCTCTCTTTTTAATTTCGGAAGCAGTTCGGGGGGAAGGAGCGGTGCTCGTAACTGAAGAGGGAGAGCATTTTATGCCCCATTATCACCCGAGGGCTGATTTGGCGCCTCGGGATGTTGTGACACGAGCCATTGTTGCCGAGCAGCAGAAAGGGCATCACGTTTATCTTAATGCTAAAGTGCTTGCGGATGGTTTCGAACACCGTTTTCCAAATATCTATGCCAAAATCCAATCTCTCGGTCTCGATCCCAAGAAGGATCTGATCCCTATCACGCCGGCAGCTCATTTCTTTATGGGAGGGATTAAAACAGACAGCGACGGACGGACGAATATAGAAGGCTTATATGCTTGCGGTGAGTGTGCCAATACAGGGGTTCATGGTGCAAATCGTTTAGCAAGCAATTCCTTGCTTGAAGGACTTGTCTTTGGAAAACGGATAGCCCAGGCTCTAGTTAAATCCCTTCGAGAGAAAACATCAGATTTTGAATACCTAAAAGGACTGGCTGAAAGCTTGGATTCCCTTCATTCGGATATTCCGGCAGCGGCAAAGGTTCTGGATTTAAAAGATGCACGTATTCTGACTTTGCAAAACCTGATGTGGTCTAATGTTGGAATTATCCGGGATAAGGGCGGAATGACAAACACCTATCAAGAGCTTTGTCAGCTTGAAGCAGAAGCTGACCCGAGCGAAGTTGAATTTCTGAATATGATTTTAGTTGCCAAACTTATTACTTCATCATCACTTCGACGTTTAGAAAGCCGGGGAAGTCATTACCGGCTGGATTATCCTGAAGTTGACCCAGCGTGGCAACCTACACATCTAAGCTTAAGGAGGTATTCGGCTTGAATTCTCTATATTACGAAGAAATCGTTAAACAGGCACTCCGTGAAGATCTTGGTTTTCAAGATCTTACAACGGAAGCGATTATTCCGGAAAATCATGTTTCGATAGCAGAGATTACTGCAAAAGAAGAAGGAATTCTAGCGGGTATGGATATTGCAAAACGGGCATTCACCTTACTCGATGACCAGATGAGTTTTGAAGTCAAAGCTAAAGAGGGTGAACACATTTATCCCGGTCAAGTTGCAGCTGTCCTTGAGGGCAAAACTCGAGCACTGTTAGGTGCGGAAAGGGTTGCGCTAAACCTATTGCAGAGAATGTCGGGAATTGCTACAGGAACACATAAGGCGGTGGAATGTACTAAAGGCTTTTCCTGTCACCTGATTGATACCCGCAAAACAACACCGGGGTTAAGGGGCTTGGAAAAGTACGCTGTGAGAACGGGAGGCGGGTATAACCACCGCTTTGGCCTCTTTGATGCCATTCTCATTAAAGATAATCATATTGCTGCAGCAGGCGGGATTACCCAAGCAGTCAGTCTTGTTCGTGAAAAGGTCGGACACATGGTTAAAGTGGAAGTTGAAACTGAAACTTTAGCCCAAGTTGAAGAAGCACTGCAAACACCGGTCGATATCATCATGCTGGATAATATGTCTGCAGAAAAGATGAAGGAAGCTGTTCAACTCATCAATAAAAAGGTACTCGTCGAAGCCTCAGGCGGAATCACTTTAGATTCCTTAGTCAAAGTGGCTGAGACAGGCGTCGACCTAATCTCCCTAGGATGGTTAACCCACTCGGTAAAGGCTTTAGACTTAAGCTTAAATATCGTTCAGAAATAAAGAAGCACTTGGGCAGCGGCAAAACACTTTGCACGCTCATCTCGGCGCCGGGGCTATTCACTTGGCGACTTCGCTACCTCGCTAAACCTCAGGGTAATACAATATGATACGCCGCTCCTTGCACATCCATGTGCCCGCGGCATCAGTCCATCCATGGACAAGTCCACAGCTCGGCTTCACGCTCTGCTGCCTGCGTTCACTAACGCCCCTTTGCTTTAATTCTTCGCTTTGCAAAATCGTTTTGCCTGTCTCAGTAGAATTTAACTGTAATCTAAAAAGACCTATTAGCGTAGCTTCTTGCACAAACGTGAACGATTTCGCGGAGGGGCGTTAAGCACACGATGCTTCCGTGGGGCAGCGACGCCAGTGGTTAACTTCAGGTATTACCCTGAGGTTTGGCAGAGCTCCCACGGAAGCAAGTGTGCAAGCCCTGGAGCGCTGAGTGAGCGGAAGTGCGAGAAGCTACATGACCTAGATGTTCTTTATTGAATACTAAACTTAAGAGGAGATTAAGAGATGTTTAAAAGCCAGCAACGGATACCGGATGAATATATCTTAATGAGTGAGCAAGAACGCGATGAACGGATCCGAGCCATTAAAGCAAAACTTGGACCCAAACTCGTTATTCTCGGGCATCATTACCAGCGGGATGAGGTTATCCAGCATGCTGATTACCGGGGTGATTCTCTTAAACTCGCACAGCTTGCAGCTCAAGAAAAAGAAGCAGAATATATTGTTTTTTGCGGAGTCCACTTTATGGCAGAGACCGCGGATATGTTAACTGCCTCCAAGCAAAAAGTAATTCTGCCGGACTTAGGTGCAGGCTGCCCGATGGCTGATATGGCAGAAATTGAAGAGGTTGAAGAATGTTGGAAGCTACTCAAGGCCAAGTATAATCAAGAAATCATTCCTGTCACATATGTTAATTCGGATGCTGAGGTAAAAGCGTTTTGCGGGCGAAACAATGGAATGACCTGTACTTCCTCCAACGCTCTAAAGATTTTTAAAAAGCTCTTAGGAGAAGGAAAGTCCATTCTTTTCATGCCGGATGAGCATCTTGGACGAAATACCGGTTTGGAGTGGGGACTTGGCGAACAGGATATTCTTCTTTGGAATCGGAAGAACCCGGGGGAGGTTAAACTTCCTGAAACAGCTCCGCGTTTAATTCTCTGGGATGGTTTTTGTACAGTGCATCAAAGGTTCGAGCCTCAACAAGTGGATGAGGTTCGGGAAAAATACCCCGATGTCAAAGTGATTGTCCACCCGGAATGCAGTCATGATGTGGTTGAGAGAGCCGATCTAAGCGGTTCAACGGATTTTATCATTCGCCAAGTTACAGGATCACCAGCGGGAAGCGTCTGGGCGATTGGAACGGAGATTAATTTGGTTCATCGGCTTGCTCAAGAAAATCCGGATAAGACGATTATCAGTCTCAATGAGAACGTCTGCATGTGTGTAATGATGAATCGAATCAGCCAGCCCCACCTTCTATGGACTCTTGAAAATATCCTTAAAGGCAAAATTGTGAATCAGATTAAAGTAGAAGAGAAGATTACCGCTGAAGCGATAAGTGCCTTAAACCGGATGCTGGATATCAGTAAATAATAAGATTTTATTTTCCCAAGGAAAATTCGATTGACAAGAAAAATAAGTCTTACAAACTAAGTGCTAAACAAAATAAAAGTTGTGTATTATTGATATAGACGAAAAGAACTATATTTTATAAAATAAACTTGCTTAATTTTAGTAAGTTTATTTTTTCTTATTTTACGGAGGTAATGAGTGAGTATTATTAACGCTAACGAATTGCTTGAGGGTCTTTCATTAGCCTTGGATGTTGCGGAAAATAAAACCTTCGAACATGCACAGCGGACAGCTTTTATTGCTTTAAAAATTGCTAAGGAATTAAAGCTGTCTGAAGAGGAACTCCAAGATATTTTTGTAGCCAGCCTTTTGCATGATATCGGGATGACGACCTCCATAGCGGATTCGCATCAGGATGTATCCCTAGTAGTTGCTCATTGTCAGGTTGGAGCTCAAATGATCGCTTCTTTGCCTTTCCCCAAAAAAGTCTCGGAATATATCCGATGGCATCATGCGAATTGGGATGGAAGCGGTCCTTTTGAATGCGAAGGCGCTTCAATTCCAGTTGGATCTCAAATTATCTTTTTAGCTGACCAATTGGATGTTGTATTTCAGGAATTCGGTTCAATTTACAATGATCGTTCAGAGATTAGAAACAAACTTAACAAAAGGTCAGGTGTTCATTTTAATCCTCAGCTCGTTGCAGCTTTTTTCGCTGTTCAGAGCAATGAGATTTTTTGGCTGGAGTATAGTTCGCCATACTTGTCTGAGATACTTCGAGCAATACGCCCAACAATAAATTTAGAAATTGATTCAAAATATTTTGAGCAAATCGCAAAGATTTTTGCAAAAATTATTGATAATAAATCGCCCTTTACCTATGAGCATTCTCAAGGGGTTACGTCAGTGGCAATACGCTTAGGGGAGCATTTTAAGCTCGATAAGGAAACGCTGCAAAAGCTTAAAATCAGCGCTTTATTGCATGATCTTGGCAAGTTAACGATCCCGAATAGTATTTTGGATAAACCAGGGAAGTTGACACTCATTGAGTACCAACGGATAAAAAGCCATCCATATTATACAAAGCTGATATTGTCAAGGATTAAAGGCTTAGAAACGATTCGCGATTGGGCAGGAAATCATCATGAGACTTTGGATGGGAAAGGCTATCCGGAAGGAATACGAGAAGAGCGATTATGTCTGCCTGAACGGATTATTGCTGTAAGTGATATTTATCAGGCACTAACGGAGGAACGCCCGTATCGAAAACCTCTTCCTGAATCCCAAGTCATGAATATCATTCAGGGGATGGTGAAGGAACACAAACTCAGCTCTGAAGTTTTTGCAAATCTTTCTATAGTCCTAAAATAACGTTCTCAACTTTCGCACCCCGGTTGTGCGAATAAAGCCTTGATATAACTGGGCAATTCGCTCATCCATTTCTGTAATTGACTAAGTAAAGATTCTTTGCTCTCTGATTTATTGGTTAAAAGGTCGAGAACAAAGGCCATTAACTGACGTAATGCCGTTTTTAAGTTTAAGTCTATGACTTCATCGGCGAAAAGATAGAATAATCCTCCAAGGGAGCGTTCATCATTGTTCTCTCGTCGTTCCCATTCTAGGATGAGATAACGGGAAAAGACAATGGTTGTATGGCTGATCATCATGTCGAAGGACCGTCCTTGGAATTCAGTGCCCAATTTCAAGTGAGACTTAGCCATTTTGAAAAAGGTCTCAATACTCCAACGCATACCGTAAATCCTCACGATTTCAGCATTATCTAAAGCCAGATCTGTTGTTAGAATAGCCAACCATTCTCTCCGATTATTGCGATTCTGGACGAAGACAATTTTAAGGGGTAAACCATTAGGCGTTTGAACGCGAACTGAACCTAGAATTTCTGCTTTCGCGTTTTTAGGGACTTTGGCATACAGCTCACGCAAACTTAAGGACTGTTCCTCAAGAATATAACGTTGTTTGAGTTCCTTGACCATTCCAATGACGTAAAAGTCCCTTATCCATGAGCATTTGAAGCAGTGGTGCATGAGTAAACCAACTATCCATGAGGACGTAATCCGCTGAGAAGCCAGCCTTTAGAGAGCGTTCAAGCATTTGTACGACAGCGTCCGGTTTGTGGCTCATGGATTCCACACGTCGTTTGTAGCCTGTCGTGCGTTTGTCCAAGTCTTCCCGCATTTCACAAAGACGGTTTTTGGCCTTGGCTGAACTCATCAAGGTAAAATCGAGGGGCGCAAAGCTATAGCCATCGGACCAGCCCAGCGTTAACATGTTATATCCGCGAATAAAGCGGCCTGAGACATGATCATAAATACGGGCTAAAAGTTCAACCTTTCTGCTGCGTTCTCGGCACATGACAGAATCGTCGACGATAAAAACGCGGATACGATGTGAGGAGGTGAGGCTTTCAAACCGCGCAACAACCTTGAGGCTCAAGAGTTGATAGAAACGCCTCCAGTTATAGCTGGATTCATTGAGAAATCGATAGATAACATCTTTACCTGGAAGGGACTCACCCCGATTACTTTCTAGCAGTCGAAAAAGATTTCGACCTTGGAAGACTAACTGAAAGATGATCTGGAATACAGCAAGGCTCGAAATCCCATAAGTCTTGCGGATTCCAGCTTTTCGCAAAATTTGACCAATCTTGAGAGTAGAAAAAACGAAAGAAAGTTGATTTTGATGCTGTTCAGGCAGAGAGTTGTGTTGTAACATTGAAGTACGCACCTTTCTGTTTTGGATTGATGGTGGTTTGGTCACTTCCATTTTACCAATTCGAAAGGTGTTTTTCTGTCAATGTACAATATTATTTTGTTCCAACCCAGTTATGGCCTGGGTTACAGCATGATTTCGCGGTGCGAAAGTTGAGTATATAATATAATACTTCAAATAAAATATTAAAAATCACATTGATTGTCTTCTTTGGACAAATTGAATATCATACAGGATACCAAACTATTTTTCACATCATGGAAAATCCGATCGACTGACAGGGAATATCTTGCTGCATGTAGAAATCATGGGGTAAGTCCCCATCCAGCTCGGATGCTGTTAGAACTTCCTCAGTGGTTTATATCGTTGTTAACGGAAAAAGACGATATTGTATGTGATCTAATGGCCGGCTCTTGAACCACGGTCCAGACTGCCGAAGCAATGGGAAGGCGATGGATAGCAGGGGAGAAGTCATTTAAATACCTTTGGTCAGGGTCATGGCGTTTTTCCGAAGCGATGATTGATCACAGAAGGTGTGTAAAAAACTATTTTCAGTTTCCATCTTAGTGCTTATTTTAACAACACTTCTATCGGGATGTGGCAATGCTGGCAATGCATATCTTGATAATGCACTTGAACCAAGTTTAAAAACGGGGATGTATATACAAAGTTTCGATGGAGCTACATCATGGAATGGTACCCCTCTTGCTACGGCCTATCCTGTTTCCTCAAAAGAAGAAATGACATATGAATTAACAAAGATTTGGTTTCAACAAGATCTTAGTGCGGCCGCATCATCATCAAAAGGAAATGGTTACCTAATTAAAGTCATTGAAGTAGCAGTCGATAAGAATCTAAAACAACCTAAAATTCAATTAGTAAATGAAAATATTAAGACATCATTTATCAATGATTTTGCGACTTTGGGGGAATTTAAACGATCAGCTATAGTCGTATATGAAGTGAAAATGGATATACCTGAAATGATTATCTTAGAGCCTGCTAATGCTAATTTTTTGCCAATTTTTATTATAAAACGAGAAAAATCTATCTTTAGCTATGAACATGGTAATTACTGGAGGAACTATTATTCGTATGATATAATATCTTATGTTGTGCATCCGTAATCTACGGCGATGTAATTAAATCATCAAAACTAATTACAAATAAGGGAGCTGTTAATATGGAGAACGTAGGTATTGGTATTATAGGGGCTTTTGGTTCTTTAGGATATGTTACGACAATATTAGAAGCTGTATTTTATGTATCAGCGATTATTGTATCATTTAAAGCAATACAAGCTTTAGATATATATATTAATAAAAATACTAGATAATATAATTTTCATAGTATGCGCTACAATGTCTTTTAGATTTTTGATTTCTGCTGTATGCAGTTTCTCTAATATGTGTAGATTTACTAATCGTATAGGATAAGCTACAGAGTGAATATTACGGTCTAAAGTTCCACTCGGGGATTCTACCCTAAAGCGAAGGGATGGGGCTTACTCCAAAGGAATCCATCATTGGAGCCTCATTCCTCGACCCATTGAAGCGTCCGATGTGGGGCCCCATGTCAAGTCTACCCTGGAGTAACTTATCGACGACTGGACCCAATCGAATCTGTTGGGCTCCAGAACGACTGGAACGAAAGTCCGGACAGGGTGGTAATTTACACCCGGATTATTCACAGAGCAATTATGTAATTGTCAAATCTTAAGCACCTGAATAAAGAAAAAGGGGCTGTGTGAAAACATAGTCGAGAGAAACCGCTAGAAATCATTAGATTTCGGCGGTTTCTCCGCGTATTGGGGAGAAAAATGGTATAATTAAGGCAAGGAAAGAACGAGATGGGGTAGATGTTTTCTTCTTGTCAAAACCGGGAAAGAAAGTACATGACAAAGTTATTTTCAAAGAATATAACCAGAATCAACTTAGCTTACCGATGGATCTGGAATGTCTGATCCCTCCCAATCATATGGTTCGAATCGTCAATTCCGCCATCGATCAGATGGATCTGAAACTACTTTTAGCCAAATATCCCGGAGGTGGGCGTTCGAGTTATCATCCCGTTATGATGACCAAACTGCTCATCTATGCTTATACCGATAAGATTTTTTCCAGCCGCCGCATAGAAAAGGCAGCCCGCGAAAACATCATGTATATGTGGTTGTGTGGAGGAAATAGCCCGGATTTTAAAACGATTAACAGTTTCCGGGGAGAACGAATGAAAGATGCGCTGGTTGAGATTTTTAGTGAAGTTGTTGAACTTTTACATAAACAGGGCTATATCAAGCTGGAAAATTACTTTTTAGACGGAACGAAAATCGAAGCCAATGCCAATAAATATAGCTGGGTCTGGGGAAAATCAACCAAGCGCTACAAAGAAAAACTGCAGGAAAAGTGACGAGAACTCTTTGAGTTTGCAGAGTTGACCAATCAGAAAGAAAATGAGGAGTATGGGGACCGAAACCTGGAAGAACTGGGAGAAGAGAAACCGATTAGCTCCCAAGCGATAGAAGAAGCGGTTAAACGGATTGATGAACGGCTGTCCACGAACCCAAAGGAAAAGAAACTCATTAAAGTTAAAAGATTCTTGCTCAAAGATTACTTACCCCGAATGAAGAAATACGAAAAACAAGAAGAACTGCTGGCAGAGCGCAACAGCTACTCGAAAACGGATACAGACGCAACCTTCATGCGAATGAAAGAAGATGCCATGAAAAACGGGCAACTGAAGCCAGGTTACAATGTCCAGATAGGAACAGAAAATCAATTTGTCGTAGGATACAGCATCCATCAATCAGCAGGTGACACCAGTTGCATGAAAGAGCACCTAGAAGAGTTGAAAAAAAACCTAGGGGGTAAGCTCCCGGCCAACATCGTTGCCGATGCCGGTTATGGAAGCGAAGAGAATTATGAATATCTGGCTCAAGAGAACCTTGGGAACTATGTCAAATACAATACCTTTCATAAAGAAGCAACAGCCAAGTGGAAATCCGATCCGACCCTGGTTCAGAATTGGTTATATGATGAACAGAAGGATGAATACACGTGCGGGTTTGGTAAAGTTCTAAGATTCAAGTACATAAAATCTCAGAAAAGCAAGAGGGGCTATCGAAGTACAATCCGAGTCTATCAAAGTGATGATTGTCAAGAGTGTCCGTACCGCAAGCGTTGTATCAAGCAAGGCAATAATCCTAATTTCAAGAAGCAGATATACATTAACCCTAAAGGCAATGAACTAAAAGCAGAAGCACGGGCTAATCTGACCAGCGAATATGGGCTGAAAATGCGTAGCTTAAGACCTATAGAGGTGGAAAGTGTCTTTGGAGATATCAAAGGCAATTTTGGTGTGCGACGATTCATTCTCAAGGGATTAGAAAAGGTCAAGCTGGAATGGGGATTACATTGTATTGCCCATAACATGAGAAAACTGGCTGCCGTCTTGGGATAGACGGTCGGCCAGTATAGCTTTCCTCATTCTGAAACCTTTTAAGGGACCGTGAGAAACTAAAGTTTCAACACGGTCTCATGAATTTCTTAACTTTTAGTTTTGTAACAGATAGACGGAAGCTCTTTGGACCAAGGAACAAACTTCTCAATCCGTTCCGGATATAGGCTGAAATCGGTATTCGGCATCTCTTTCAATAAATAGACCAGATATTCGTAAACTTTCAGGTTATTGGCCAGGGCAGTCTGTACGATGCTGTATACTATGGAACTATCAATTGCTCCTCGGTCTGTTTTCATGGTAACCCAGTTCTTACGTCCCAGAGTGAAGGGGCGGATACTTCTCTCGATCAAATTATTGGTGAGTTCCAAGCGACCATCTAAAAGGACGTTTTTAAAATATGGCCACTGGTTCAGCGCATAATTTATGGCTTCATAGGCATGGGATTTAGGAACCGCGAGGGGCTTGGTCTCTTTAAGCCACGCCAAAAAGGCATCCATCATCGGTTTTAAAAGGGTGAGACGCTTGTTATACCGTTCTTCTGGTTCGGCATCCTTGTATTTCTTTTCAATGTGGAATAGGTAGTCGCAGTATTCTTGCCCTTTGAAGCAGAACGTTTTCTTTTGCTCCTCCGGACTCAAGGCCTTAATGGCATCCGTAAATTTTCGCTTTATATGAGCGAGGCAGCCCACTACTGTGATCCCTGGGCCCAGACGATGGTAGACCTCATAGCCGTCGGTATGCAAAAATCCGGTATAGTCCTTGCGAAACTCCTGAGCGGATTCCGATGCCCGGCTTTCATGGAATTCATAGTAGATAATCGGCTCGTCATGCTCTCCACTGCAGTAAACCCAGACATAGCATTTCTTCTTAGCATCTCTGCCATCCTGCTGCACAACGCGAGTCCAAGTCTCATCAGCGTGCAAAACATCTTTGCTTAGAAGCGTACTTCTCATATGGATATAGATCCTTGAAAAATATTCTTCTGAACAGTGGAGGACCCAATTACTCATGTTTTGCAGGGAGATCCGGACGCTGTCCATACGATCAAACTCTTTCTCAATCCGGGTCAGGGGCAGGGCCTTGGTATATTTACTGTTGATGATGCCTGCGATGAGTTCCGGAGTGGCAAAGCTTCCGGGAATCGGCAAGTTGGGCATATCCGCACGAACAAAGGGAATTTTATCGTTTTCTCCTTGATTCTTTTCACACTCGCGGCAGGTATAGACATAGCGGCGATGTTCCTCGACCTCAAAATGAGCCGGTACAAGTTTCAGGGTTCGTGTAACTTCCACCTTCATATCGTGCAATGGGCCTGCGCACACCGGACAGATCTGCTGCTCAACTTGCTGTCTTCTGATCATGGATTGCTCTTCTTGAGCCATAGATAATTCCTCCTTCAATAGTCTTGAGGCAATTATCTCAGTTCCAACCGTGTATTTCTATGTGCAGAGTTTTTGACAATTACGCAATTATCATCAGACATAGCAGTCAGCCCTTTATATAATTCTCTTTTTGAACTTGCCTTTTTTATTTCACCTTATAACCTGAATAGCCTCAAAAAAAGAAGCCTTTTGGCTTCTTTTTTTGAGGCTTATCTATTATTTACCCATTGAGATAACTTCTTTGGCTTTTAGGAGGTAAATGATTCAACAATTTGAAATGGCTGTTGTGTTTTAATGACAATACCTGTTTTTGGATCCGTAAAGGCAAAAGTTATTGTACCACTTGCATTAGCATAAACAAGTAGTCTATTACCAGAAATAACCCATCCTTTAGTATCGTATGCTATATTATCTAAATTAATAGCATCTGTGTAATACCAACTGCCTGGACTGTCAACACTTATAAATTCACCATTACCCCCGTCATAAACTGACATTGTACTATAGTGTATAAGTACATTACCAATAAATGATGAAGTGTTCGAAAAATTTGCTTGACCGCTAAGAGGTTTGGATATTTGCATTGATAAAGGAGTAATACTTTCAGCTTGAATAGATATTTTATTTGGAATATTACTTTCATCAATATTTATTTTATTTTGTTCTTTTAATTTTAATAATTTATCAACATTTTCATTGTACCTAATCGTAGCTTTGATTAAATCTTTTTTAGTTTCACTAAGAATTGATTTAAAGGCATCTCTTGTCACTGGTTTATAGTTACTCGCATCTACTATTTCAAGTTTCCAGCCGTATTTTTCATACAGCTGCGTCATTGTTTGGGAATATTCTTCCACTCCAATCAATTCAGATTTTGTAACTTCTTCAGCACCGAAAGCTTGCACATTACCAAGACATAACATGATTACGACAGTTAAGACAAGTAATAAGCTTTTCTTCTTCATAGTAATCCCTCCCTTTTTTAACATTATTTTACTACAGCAATGCAAAAAAGTAAATAGTGAAGAAGAGAACTTTTTAAAAGCTTCTTTCAAATAATTTTAATTCTGGCTTTCAGCTACCCTTTTAATTTTAAAATGAAGGATGTGCTTACCTGTCCCGAAGCAGCGGAGAACAAAATCAAGCATTATGCCCGCGAAGGCAAATTTACAGAGGGATGTGGCGATCCGGCAGGAATTGGCTTATCACTCGGAAGGTATATAGAAATAGGGGTTTAAAGCCCAAAAAACTCATAAGATAATTTTTTAAGCCATTCATAAGTAAATTGCCCTAAGTCGCACATACAAAAACCTAAAAAGAGGATGGAGGAAATAAGCAGACTTAAAAAGTGTACTGGAACGGTTGTACCATTAAAAAAAGAGGATGAGTACATATCTTTTGATGATATTTCAGAATCGGAAATTATTCCATTGTTTGATCTGCTTTCTCTGGAAATGGGAATTGGGTTAGCCTTAAAAAAGTTTGCTGTTGACTGGACGGTCAATATAATGAGTTGTGATATTCCTCTTGATAACTTTGGCTTATTCTGTGATTCGCTTAAACGAGTCTATATTTGTATCAATGGCTTTCGAGGCTACGCGAAAAGTACAAGACCTAAGATTGGGTTTCATATTCAGTGGATTTTTGAATCTCCGTACTGGTCCCCACGAGTTATCGAGTTGAAATTAGAAAAGGGCACACCTATGGCATGGTTTAATTTGGTGAGTCGATCATGGGAAATTACATATGTACAGGAAGGATATGAAGGATTGAGAAGGAGAGATTGAAAATGTCAAAGTATCCTTTTATTTATGCCAAGGAACTTAAGAAGGAGTTTGAAGTATACGGAAGCTTTTATACTTTAAACTTAGGAAACGGTCAGTCTATTGAGTGTCGAAATGCCCTTGAGATTGTAAGACGAGATAAATACGGATTAAACCGACCAACTAATGAGCTGCCTGATGCTATTGCTATCATGATGAATTCAGGTTCTTCTAGACCTAAAAAATCAAGTGATATTCCTGTTCAGGTTAAATTAAAAGACGTCTTATCCAAAAATGAAGTATTGAGGCATTGGGTAGTAACGCAACCAGACACCACACAATTTATGCAGATGATGGTTGCCAATTATAAAGGATGGGATTACATACGAATTCTTAACTTATCCGATATTCGATGCCCCAAAAGTCCGGTCTTTAAGACTATGCTAAGAGAGCTGCCAACCATTGTTCACAGTATCTTTTCAGATGAACGATCGATAGAACGTAATGAAATGCTTAATATCAAAGATAACGGCTCCTATATCTTGGCATGGGGAACAGATAATTTTTTACTTGAGTTAGCGAACCAAGCATTACCTTATATTCCGACAGAAAAACGAGTCGGCATTCCATACCATGATTCCAACGCATTATATATACACGCCAGTCCTTTATTACACGAACGAAAGGTTGCATGGCTAGAAGCTATCATGGAGCAATTGGCATGATCGGAGGTTATTATGGATCACATATCATCATGGCTCTACAAACTCGAAGAAGAAGGCAAAAGCCCGAATACCCTCCGTGCTTATAGACAACGACTTAATCTCTTTCAGTCTTGGTTTGAGGAAACAAATGAGTACCCCTTTGCACCTGATAATGTCACTCCAACGGATCTGCGGGAATACAAGAGTTTCCTCCAAAACGTACAAAAACGAAAGGCTCAGACGGTGAATCTAACACTGAATGCCATCGAATCCTGGCTCACTTTTAATGATAAAGTCGTGAAGGCTCCACCCCGAGTAAAAACGGTAAAAGGATCGCCGCAGGCTCTTGATAAAAAGGAGAAGCACGCCTTAATGAGGGCTGTGGAACGTGCCGGAGATCGTAAGGCGAACGCCCTAATTACGATGTTTTTAAATACGGCCTTCGTTTAAGTGAGATGGCTGCACTCGATTTGGAGGATATTACAATCGAGGTTAAACCATCGACTGGAATGATTTCATTGCAAGTGAATATTACGGTTGAGAGTTCCACCTGTCCGGATGGATGGTTGGTTCCAACCATTCCGGACAGGGTGGTAATTTGCACCCGGATTATTCACAAGTTAAAAACCTCGAATGATGATATCCGAGGTAGCTGATTTAAAGGGCGTTACGTATTGATTTTACATTCAATGGTACTTCTAAATCCCTTGTAGGCTTAATCCTACAAGGGATTTCAGCTATTATGTAAAAATAATGATAATGTGTTGACGCATCGGTAATCCAGCTTACGTCGACTGTACTAAAGGTAAATTACTTGTTGTTGGGCAAAAATTTGTTAACTTATAGCTTTTGTTTTCTAAATGTCCATACCATGAAGACAAAACAGAGGTTTTTTACACGGGCATTATAAAATATTTGCATCCGTTTATGTTATCTAACTCAACTTTCGCACCCCGGTTGTGCGAATAAAGCCTTGATATAACTGGGCAATTCGCTCATCCATTTCTGTAATTGACTAAGTAAAGATTCTTTGCTCTCTGATTTATTGGTTAAAAGGTCGAGAACAAAGGCCATTAACTGACGTAATGCCGTTTTTAAGTTTAAGTCTATGACTTCATCGGCGAAAAGATAGAATAATCCTCCAAGGGAGCGTTCATCATTGTTCTCTCGTCGTTCCCATTCTAGGATGAGATAACGGGAAAAGACAATGGTTGTATGGCTGATCATCATGTCGAAGGACCGTCCTTGGAATTCAGTGCCCAATTTCAAGTGAGACTTAGCCATTTTGAAAAAGGTCTCAATACTCCAACGCATACCGTAAATCCTCACGATTTCAGCATTATCTAAAGCCAGATCTGTTGTTAGAATAGCCAACCATTCTCTCCGATTATTGCGATTCTGGACGAAGACAATTTTAAGGGGTAAACCATTAGGCGTTTGAACGCGAACTGAACCTAGAATTTCTGCTTTCGCGTTTTTAGGGACTTTGGCATACAGCTCACGCAAACTTAAGGACTGTTCCTCAAGAATATAACGTTGTTTGAGTTCCTTGACCATTCCAATGACGTGAAGTCCCTTATCCATGAGCATTTGAAGCAGTGGTGCATGAGTAAACCAACTATCCATGAGGACGTAATCCGCTGAGAAGCCAGCCTTTAGAGAGCGTTCAAGCATTTGTACGACAGCGTCCGGTTTGTGGCTCATGGATTCCACACGTCGTTTGTAGCCTGTCGTGCGTTTGTCCAAGTCTTCCCGCATTTCACAAAGACGGTTTTTGGCCTTGGCTGAACTCATCAAGGTAAAATCGAGGGGCGCAAAGCTATAGCCATCGGACCAGCCCAGCGTTAACATGTTATATCCGCGAATAAAGCGGCCTGAGACATGATCATAAATACGGGCTAAAAGTTCAACCTTTCTGCTGCGTTCTCGGCACATGACAGAATCGTCGACGATAAAAACGCGGATACGATGTGAGGAGGTGAGGCTTTCAAACCGCGCAACAACCTTGAGGCTCAAGAGTTGATAGAAACGCCTCCAGTTATAGCTGGATTCATTGAGAAATCGATAGATAACATCTTTACCTGGAAGGGACTCACCCCGATTACTTTCTAGCAGTCGAAAGAGATTTCGACCTTGGAAGACTAACTGAAAGATGATCTGGAATACAGCAAGGCTCGAAATCCCATAAGTCTTGCGGATTCCAGCTTTTCGCAAAATTTGACCAATCTTGAGAGTAGAAAAAACGAAAGAAAGTTGATTTTGATGCTGTTCAGGCAGAGAGTTGTGTTGTAACATTGAAGTACGCACCTTTCTGTTTTGGATTGATGGTGGTTTGGTCACTTCCATTTTACCAATTCGAAAGGTGTTTTTCTGTCAATGTACAATATTATTTTGTTCCAACCCAGTTATGGCCTGGGTTACAGCATGATTTCGCGGTGCGAAAGTTGAGTAACGTTCAAATGATTTTAAATAAGTATACAATATCCAATTCATAATTGACTTGTGTACAAAAATAGAGAACGGTATAATTATTTCAGGATTTATTTCACATAGTTTATTGTACACAGATCTGTGTACAAAGGATAGTGAAATGGAAGCAAAGGTGCTTCAGGAGAATTGAATTCTCTTGGGGCATCTTTTTATCTTTATGAAGCATTTTAAGGGGGATATCATAATGGCGGATCAGACTCAAGTTAAACTCGATGCATCAGTTTTATTAGCCGAGCTCAAGGATGCAAATCAAAAGATGGGGAACGTGATTCACTCTATTCAGGAAATCGCTAAACATACTAACCTATTATCCCTCAATTCAGCTATTGAAGCCGCAAGGGCAGGTGATGCAGGGCGGGGCTTCGGTGTTGTTGCTGATGAAATTAAAAAACTTGCGACCCGGAGTTTAGCTTCTACAAAAGAAAGCACTCAGATTGTGGAAAACATTCAGACTACTGCCAACAAAGTTATGGCCGTACGTACCGCAGACGTTGCTTATGATACTATCGATAAAATTGACCGCAATCTCTTTGAACGCAACTGCGATGCTCAAGCTTGGGCAACTTTTGATAAAGTAAAGAATTGTTTCAAATCCACAGATCCCAATCGTGTCACAGCCGTTAACACACTCTTAAAAAAACTCGTAGATATCTATGAAGTCTATAGCGATCTGTTTGTACTCGATTATGAAGGCACTATTGTTGGAGCAGGAGTTCATAGTGAACTCATTGGAAAAAATATGGACGATCGGGCTTGGTTTATAGAAGCTAAAAAGGCAAATGCTATTTCGGTTAGTGACTTATATTTATCCTCGGTCGATAATCTCCATACAGTGGCCTATACATGCCCGATCCACAGTGATGAGGGAGAGATATTAGGATATTTTTCAACACGTTTTAATTGGAATTTCATTTATGACATTATCGATTCCGCACGAATCGGAAAAAACGGGGACATCTGGATCATCAATAAAGAAGGGTATGTCATTGCTAGCCGGGATCGAAAGGGAATATTAACTCAGAACATGAAGCATTTAGAAGCGGCTCGACGGGCAATTAATGGTGAGACCTACGGTGATTATTTGGAAGTGGACAATTACGGAAATTCTACTATTTATGGCTATGCTCATACACGAGGTTATAATGCATACAGAGGGAAGAACTGGTCGGCAATCATCCGCGAGACGCTTTAATTCAGCGGCAGGAAAAGATTGTATACATAGTTCTTTCCTGAAACGACTAGAACTTTTATAAAAAATATAGTAAAATGGGTTATCAAAGGCAATGGCGCCGTACAATGATCTGGTTTACCAGAGGATTGTACGGCATTTTGTGTTTTAAGGAGGGCTTATATGCAAGAGCGAAATAATAACAGTAGTGCTAAGCCTTCATTGGAACGTGAGGCACTCTTCCTCGTTTTAACCGAAACGCGGGAAAAAGAAAATGAGTTGAAGCAGGCGCTGATGTCTCAAAATCTAAATTGTGCTGTGACTGAAATTGGGGGAACGGTAGCAACACTCCATCCAACAGGAAAACTTACGCATTCAGTAATTGCCGCAGCTCTCAATACGGGGGTTATCCAAAAGGATCCCAAAGAGATTCATGCGGTGGTTCATGCAACTCTTGAAGCCAGCAATAGCATCTTTGTTCATACAAACAGCAATGCCAGTTTTGCACTAAAGATCGCAATGGTGACCGATGGAGATTGGATCGCTATAGCTATGTTTGGACGTACTTCTGTCAACGTACTTTCTGAACATTGCAGAGTTGGTTTAGGATTTATGCATTTATAAATTGGGGAAGGAGGAATAATGATCATGAAAAAGATTGAAGCCATTATTCGACCGGGGAAACTTGACTCAGTCATCACCACGCTGGACCAGCTGGGGGTTAAAGGAATTACGGTAAGTCAGGTCATTGGCTGCGGAAATCAAAAAGGCCATACCGAGGTTTATCGGGGAGTAGAGTATCAAGTCTTTTTACTTCCCAAAGTTAATATCGAAGCTGTCGTACCGGATGAGTCTGTAGAAGATGTTGTTAAGACTCTTTCCGATGCAGCCCGAACCGGGGAAGTAGGAGACGGCAAAATTTTCATAACGGATATTGAAGATGCCATAAGAATTCGGACTGGTGAGAGCGGACAGGAAGCTCTGTAATACATGATACATGATACATGATACATGCATTAATAGGCTTGTCGTGTTATAGAATACGTGATATTATTTGAAATATTAGAACACGAAAAAATCAGCGAAAAGATGGAGATTAAGACACAAAGCAGGAGGACAAGCAAAGTGATTCAACTCGAAGGGTTACACAAGTATTTTGGGTCATTACATGTTCTAAAAGGGATCGATCTTAAGGTCGAATCAGGCGAAAAATTAGTTGTAATCGGCCCCAGTGGCTCAGGTAAGAGTACTTTAATCCGCTGCATGAACCTTTTAGAAAAGCCAAGTTCAGGTAAGGTAACCGTTGATGGGATAGATATCACTGCGCATAAGGCTCCGATCACAAAAGTCCGAGAATCCGTTGCGATGGTTTTTCAGCAATTTAATCTCTATCCCCACAAGACAGTTCTAGAAAACTTAACGCTTGCCCCAATTTTAATAAAGAAAGTTCCTAAAGAAGAGGCAGATAAATCAGGAATGGCTTTTCTGGAACGTGTAGGTTTAAAACAGAAGGCCGATGCCTACCCAGCTCAGCTTTCAGGAGGACAACAACAGCGTGTTGCCATTGCAAGGGCATTAAACATGCGCCCTAAAATTATGCTTTTTGACGAGCCTACATCCGCTTTGGATCCAGAGATGATCCAAGAAGTTTTGGATGTTATGGTTGACTTGGCGCATGAAGGAATTACGATGGTTGTCGTTACTCATGAAATGGGATTTGCGCGGCAGGTTGCTGATCGGGTCGTCTTTATGGATCAGGGTGAAATTCTAGAACAAGGGACTCCCGAGCATTTCTTCTCAAACCCAACCCATGATCGAACCAAACAATTCTTGAGTCGGATTATTCGTTAGAAAGCTATTAAAAAATAAGGGGGATTTTTTGTGAAAAAAATAGGTGTTTTAATGATGAGTGCATTGCTTGTCGGCAGTCTGTTAGCGGGATGCGGTTCGGCGGCGGCTCCTTCGACATCCGGTAATGCGGCTTCAACGGTTTCATCAGATGTTAAAGCGATTAAAGATCGCGGTGTATTAAAAGTTGGGGTTAAAGTCGACGTGCCTAAGTTTGGTTACAAAGATCCTCAAACGAACAAAATTGATGGATTTGAAATTGATTTAGCCAAAGAAATGGCTAAGAAAATTATTGGTGACCCGGAAAAAATCGAGTTGACACCGGTTACGGCAAAAACTCGGGGACCTCTATTGGATAATGGCAATGTTGATATGGATATTTCAACCTTTACGATTACGGAAGAACGTAAACAAAGCTATAACTTCTCTGATCCCTACTATACCGACGGCGTAGGCTTACTCGTTAAAAAAGCGCCCGGATATCAAAGCTTAAAAGATTTAAACGGTAAGAAAATCGGGGTAGCCCAAAGCTCAACCAGTAAGCAGGCAGTTCAAGCTGAAGCGGATAAATTAGGAGTTAAAGTGACCTTCCAAGAATTCGCAACTTACCCTGAAGTTAAAGCGGCCTTGGATTCCGGCCGGGTCGATGCTTTCTCCGTTGACCGTTCCATTCTGTTTGGCTACTTAGACGATTCCACAACAATGCTGCAAGATAAATTCAGCCCGCAGGAATACGGAATTACAACGAAAAAGGGAAATGACGGACTTGCGAAGTTGGTTAATGATACGGTGGGCGAATTCAAGAAATCCGGAGATCTAGATAAACTCATTAAGAAGTGGGGTCTGTAAAAGTGGTTGGACCATTTGCCTGGTTTAAATGGCAAGCACTCTTCCGAGATTGGCATATTTTTGCAGAGGGATTTGGTAATACCATCTTAGCTTCAGCTCTGGCACTTGCCTTGGCTTTGGCCTTAGGCATTGTCTTTGGAGTATTGGGAACGACGCATAATCGGCTGCTTAAAGCAATAAACCGCGTTTACGTTGAGTTTATTCAGAATACCCCTCTGGTCATCCAAGTATTCTTTGTTTACAACGGACTGCCTCATTTGGGAATAATGCTTCCTGTTATGGCAGTTGGGGTATTGGGTGTAGGAGTTTATCATGGTGCCTATATTGCGGAAGTTGTGAGAGCCGGCATTGAGTCGATTCATCGCGGGCAAATGGAAGCCGCTTTATCCCAAGGGTTTACTTTTGTGGAAGCAATGCGGTATGTCATTTTACCCCAAGCTGCTCGGGTTGTTTTGCCCCCTCTAACGAATCAAGCTGTAAGTTTAATTAAAAATACCTCTGTTTTGGCCATGGTTGCGGGCGGAGAACTGATGTATCATGCAGACTCCTGGTCGGCGGACAACCTCTTTTATGGTCCGGCGTACGTGACAGTGGGATTGCTTTATCTTGCGCTATGCTTCCCTTTAGCCCAATTTGCAAGCTATCTGGAGCGTAAGACGGAGGTGTCGATGTAATGCAGGCGGTATTTCAGCCTTACGTCTTTAAATTTTTGGGTCAAGGTTTATTAACAACGCTTTACATTGCCTTCATGACGATTGTGTTCAGTTTTATTTTTGGAACGATTCTCGGGATTGCCCGTTATTCGCGAAAACCAATAATTTGTCAAATCTCCGCTGTTTATATTGAGATTGTGCGGAACATTCCTTTGCTTTTGTTTATCCTTGTCATGCGCTTTGCAACAACATTAAAGCCTGTTAATTCGGGGATTCTTGCGATGACAATATTTACTTCAGCTATTATCGCTGAAATTGTCCGGGGCGGATTAAAATCCATTTCTACAGGACAGTGGGAAGCTGCGAAGTCACAAGGGTTTACGTATGTGCAGACATTATTCCACATTGTCTTGCCGCAAGCCTTGCGTAAGATGATTCCACCTCTTGTTTCCCAGTTTATTACGGTCTTAAAGGATACTTCCTTTGTCTGGGCTGTAGGGGTAGAAGAACTGACCGGTAAAGGATTAATCATTATGGGGCAGTTCGGATCGACGGCACAAGTATTTACCTTATTCGGAATGATTGCGCTTACGTATTTTGTTCTGAATTATGGTTTATCTGTTCTTGCACGGAATCAACAGCGGAAAGCCATTTATCAAAGCTTCTAGACCGGTTAAAAAATAACAAAGAAGAAGAGTTCTTGAATGATCATGATCATTTGAGGACTCTTCTTTATTACCTAAGTGTTACTTAATATGCACCAAGTAATTTAATAACTAAAAGGTATGTACTTGTTAGAAGAAAGTCGATGTACTAATATTTACGTGTTAGGAGATGTTGAATCGTGAATTTATTCAGACTTTTACAACTTAAAGTTTTCCTCTTGTCAGATAAAGTAAGCCTGATTATAATAGGCATATCAAATTTAATGATACAGTTACATGACTGGCGGAAGTATTGTAGGATTAACTACGATGAAGTGTAACTGCTAGAAGCCGACCGCCTGGGCAATTCGATTACAAGAATGTGAAAGAGTTGTCCGGGCGGTTTTTTTATTGACCGCATTACGTTTTGGACGCCTTGAACATCAACAAAACGGATGAGGGAGATGGATGAGTATGCAAAATTCTGAGTGGAAGGGATTTAATCAAGGTCCATGGGAAGACACAATTGATGTCCGTGATTTTATTCAAAAGAACTATGCCCCTTATTTAGGTAATGAAAACTTTTTATGCGAGAAAACAGAGAAAACAGCCTTGCTATGGGCTGAATGTCTGGAGGATTTGAAAAAGGAAAGAGCCAATGGCGGAGTTTTAAGTATTGATACGAAACATGTTACTGGAATCAATGCCTATGGCCCCGGTTATATTCAAAAAGAAAATGAAGTAATTTTTGGTCTTCAAACGGAAAAACCTTTAGAACGTTCCGTCAATCCCTTTGGTGGATTAAGAATGGCGAAGAAGTCCTGTGAAGCATACGGCGTTCATATGGACGAGACTCAAGAAGAGTTCTTTAGAAAGTATCGTAAGACCCATAATGACGGGGTTTTTGATGCATATACACCAGAGATGCGGAAAGCAAGAAGCCATGGGGTTATTACAGGCCTTCCGGATGCCTATGGACGAGGAAGAATCATCGGGGATTACCGAAGAGTAGCCCTATATGGTGTGAATACCCTGATCAAAGGGAAAGAGGAAGATCTTCTGTCTCTTGCATCTGTCCCAATGACCGAAGAAACGATCGGCTTAAGAGAAGAAATTAGGGAACAAATCAAAGCTCTGAAGGAGTTGATTGCGATGGCTGCGGGTTATGGATTCGACCTTACTCGTCCGGCAAAGAATGCACGTGAAGCATTTCAATGGGTATATTTTGCATATCTTGCTGCGATCAAGGCGGAAAATGGTGCGGCGATGTCGCTCGGCAGGGTGAGCACATTCCTGGATATTTATGTAGAACGGGATTTAGCTCAAGGTGTATTCACCGAAATCGAAGCGCAAGAACTTGTGGATCAATTTATCATCAAACTTCGTTTAGCCCGCGAATTAAGAACACCGGAATATGAAGAGCTTTTTGCCGGGGATCCGATGTGGATTACCGAATGCATCGGTGGAATGGGTGTCGATGGAAGAACGTTAGTTACTAAGAATTCCTATCGCTTTTTGCATACACTCTCCAATTTGGGACCGGCACCGGAGCCCAACTTGACTGTCCTTTGGTCTAAGGATCTGCCGGAGAATTTCAAAGCGTTTTGTTCGAAAACTTCAATTCAAACAAGTTCCGTTCAATACGAAAACGATGATTTAATGCGTGAATTCTTCGGAGATGATTATGGAATCGCATGTTGTGTTTCCGCAATGAAAATCGGTTATCAAATGCAGCTGTTTGGTGCGAGAGCGAACCTCGCTAAGTTACTGCTTCTTGCTATCAACGGCGGAAGAGATGAAAAAACAGGTGAACAATTGACTCCTGAAATTCCTGCCTTAGATGATGAAATTCTTGATTTTGATAAGGTTAAAAAGAACTTCGATTTTCTCCAAGATTGGCTTTCCAAGCTTTACATTAACACGCTGAATATCATTCATTATATGCATGATAGATATGCTTATGAGAGTATCCAAATGGCTTTACACGACAGCCAAGTAGAGAGGGTTATGGCACTGGGTATTGCCGGCTTCTCAGTTGTCGTTGATTCCTTAAGTGCTATTAAATATGCTAAAGTTTATCCCATTCGAAATGAGCAAGGGATTGCCGTCGATTTCCGAATTGAAGGCGGTCTTCCCAAATATGGCAATGATGACGACCGTGTAGACCAAATGGCTGTCGAGCTTGTTAAAAGCTTTAATGCCAACTTGAAAAAGTATCCGGCTCACCGTCATGCCAAGCATACCCTATCTGTTCTAACCATTACCTCGAACGTCATGTATGGCAAGAAAACAGGAGCAACCCCAGATGGAAGGAAAAAAGGAGAACCTTTTGCGCCGGGAGCAAATCCGATGCACGGACGAGATACGAATGGGGCATTAGCAAGCCTAAATTCTGTGGCTAAAATTCCTTATGAGCATTGCATGGATGGGATCAGCAATACGTTTTCCATTGTTCCAAAGGCCTTAGGCAAAGCAAAAGAAGAGCGCGAGACAAATCTGACGCATCTATTGGATGGCTACTTTATTCAACGGGCACACCATTTGAATGTGAATGTTATGGATCGCGGACTATTGGAAAAAGCGATGGAAGAGCCTGAAAACTATCCTCAATTAACCGTTCGTGTTTCCGGTTATGCTGTACACTTTACGAGGCTCAGCAAAGCGCATCAGCTTGAGGTGCTTAAGAGAACGTTCTTTGAGCGGATGTGAGTGAGTTACGTTACAGACGCGTGAACGAACGATCGTAGACCAAGCAATGGGCACAACTGCTTATGCAAGTTGTGGGATACCCTCCCAATTCGCCGTCCCTGGCTCACGGTCGGCGAGCGAAACCCTCCACTGGAGGCTTTCGCGTGTGACTCGTCCCACTATAAATAGAGCAGTTATGCCCAAGCTTGGTACCTACTCACGTTAAGTTCTCGCTAACTGTAATCGTAACTCGCTTTGAGGATTATTAAGAATTAAGTAAAGGGTGATACAAGAGCATGAAGGGAAGAATTCATTCGATCGAGAGCCTTGGCACAGTAGATGGACCTGGAATCCGATGCGTTGTTTTCCTGCAAGGATGTTCCCTGAGATGCCGATATTGTCATAACCCGGATACGTGGAATACTCAAGGCGGAACTGAAGTGGATTCTGAAGAAGTGGTCCAAAAGATACTTCGCTATAAACCTTACTTTGGGGACCAAGGCGGAGTCACATTATCAGGCGGAGAACCGCTGCTTCAGTCTGATTTTGCAGCGTCCATTCTAAAAGGCTGTAAGGAAAAAGGAATTCATACAGCCGTGGATACCTCAGGCTGGGTTGATATTCCGGCTTTAGAGAGGGTTTTACCCTATACTGACCTTTTCCTTTTGGATATTAAGGGCTTAAATCCGGAGGATTATCAATGGATTACAGGCCAACAAAACCATAAATTCAATTGGGCTTTAGAACTCATTAAACAATCAAAGACTGATGTTTGGTTCCGATATGTCTTCTTGCCGGGGATTAATGATTCAGAGGCACATCGGGCTAAGTTAGGGCAAATGGTTCGCTCTTTTTCCACGCAGGTTAAGAATATTGAGCTTCTTCCGTACCATCCTTTGGGAATTCATAAATGGGAAAAGCTCGGGCTGAGCTACTCTCTGTATGATCTTGAATCCCCAAGTCAGTTCGAAATTGATCGGTTTAACGAGGACTTAAGGAAGTTGTCATGTATACAATGTTATTCATAAAAGTGACTAGTCAGATTCAAAAGTATGCGCTATAATAACACCATCAAACACAAGAGACATTTATTACAAGAATTAAGAAATGGCAATGGCGCCATATAATGATCCGGAAATGATCTGGATGATTATATGGCGCTTTCTGTTTTCTTCAGTGAATATTGGTAAAGAGTTGCTTGAGTAAGGTTCAAAGATTTAGTTAAGCAGAAAGTAAAACTTAAGAGTAAATTGAAGTAGTCTAAGGGATTCTTTGCAAGAGTATTAGGGAAGAAACTAAGATTTAGGGATTAGAGATTAGAGATTTTAGGTCAGAGATTAAGAGAACGAGTTTCGAGAGATTTTAAGTTAAGTACATTAGTGGTTTAGACCACTTCATAATGAGCGGGCACCAAACGAGGTTTGGAGCGAAAAAGTGAAAGAGAGAGCCCTTATCTGAATGGATAGGCGTGTTCTCTCTTCTTTTTTATAAAACAAGCTAATAATTCATTTATTCCTTTAAGGAGGTGATGTCCTTCACAGACTCTGGTGTGAGGGTCGATCCAAGAAGTTAGGCCAAACGTCCACCACTTCTAAGAAATTACTCAATCCATGGAATCATTAACAAGGGGGTATACAGATATGAAAAGATTATGGACTTTATTAATCGCTCTTATAAGTATGTTAGCACTTCCTGCCACGGCTTTAGCGGCAGATGGCCCGGCCATAGACACTGGAGACACAAGCTTTATCATTGTTTCGGCAGCTTTGGTCTTTTTGATGACACCGGGTTTAGCTCTATTTTATGGTGGTATGGTCAGAAAGAAAAATGTTCTGAGCACGACCATGCATAGTTTTATTATCATGGCTTTAGCTTCAATACAATGGGTTTTGATTGGATTTACTCTCTCCTTTGGTCCTGACCAAGGCGGATTTATCGGAGCCTTGAATTGGCTTGGACTTAACGGAGTAGGTATTGATCCTAATGCTGATTACGCGGCGACAATACCTTTCATCGTATTTATGGCTTTCCAAATGATGTTTGCAATCATTACACCGGCTTTAATCACTGGATCTATTGCCGAACGCATGAGATTCCCTGCTTTTCTAGTTTTTATTGTCTTATGGATGACTTTCGTATATGATCCCTTGGCTCACTGGGTATGGGGTGTAGGCGGATTCTTACGGAATATGGGAGCCCTTGACTTTGCAGGCGGTACAGTCGTTCATATCAGTTCGGGTGTTTCTGGTCTAGTGGCGGCACTCGTTTTGGGTAAACGCAAAGGTTATGGCAAAGAATCTATGGCGCCGCATCAAATTCCATTAACAGTATTAGGAGCTGGGTTGCTCTGGTTCGGATGGTTCGGTTTCAATGCAGGTAGTGCACTTGGAGCCAATGGATTAGCTGGAATCGCTTTTGTTACAACGAATACCTCGGCAGCAGTAGCCGCTTTATCCTGGATGTTTGTAGAATGGCTCCATCGCGGCAAACCAACCTTGCTTGGTGCAGCCAGCGGTGCAGTAGCCGGTCTCGTTGCCATTACTCCCGGAGCAGGATTTGTTACTCCTTTAGCCTCTCTCTTTATTGGTTTAGTCGGAGGAGCCCTTTGCTACTTCGCAGTGAGTGTTCTTAAAGGAAAATTAGGTTATGATGATGCCTTAGACGCTTTCGGATGTCATGGCGTTGGCGGAATGTGGGGAGCTTTGGCAACAGGTATTTTCGCAACAAAAACCATCAATCCTGCAGGTGCAGATGGCCTCTTCTACGGTAACGCGGCACAGCTTGGAATTCAGGCCGTAGGTGTTGTAGTTACGATTGCCCTCGCAGCTGTCGCTACCTTTATTATCCTCAAAGTGGTTGGCGTATTCACAAAACTTCGTGCTACTGCGGAGGAAGAAGAAGTTGGATTGGATTTGTCAATGCACGGAGAAGAAGCTTATCCCGATTTTCTGGGCAATGGTTTTATTCCCAGCATTGTTTCCACAAAGCAAGTTTCTGTAAATGCAGCGACAAGCGGACAATCCACTCTTTAAGTTGAAAGCTGATCTTAAGTCCTGATTTATAGAACATTTAAATAGAGGAGGATTGACATGAAGAAAATTGAAGCGATTATTCGACCAGGTAAACTGGATAGTGTAAAAGACGCATTAGACCGATGCGGAGTAAATGGACTTACCGTAAGTCAAGTCATTGGCTGCGGGAATCAAAAAGGGCATACACAGGTTTATCGCGGAGTGGAATATTCGGTAAACCTGCTCCCTAAAGTTAAAGTTGAAGCTGTTGTGCCCGATAAGATTATTGATGAAGTCATTCGGATTATTTCTGAAGCGGCAAGAACCGGCGAAATTGGTGATGGTAAAATCTTTGTGACTCCAGTCGAAAATGCGGTGAAAATCAGAACCGGAGAATTCGGCGAAAAAGCACTGTAAGTCAACCTTAAGAAGAATCGGCAATGGCGCCGTATATGATCAGAGCATCAGCTTGATCATGATACGGCGCTTTCTTTTTCGAAGGAGGTTATTCAGATGAAAATAATTGATGCCTTAATCCTAAGCGAAAGCTTAATCATCCTAACCGGGTTGGGCTGTGTCGGTTTCATTCTTATAACATCAATGATGGAGATAGCTCATTCTTTTTAAGCTGGATTTTATTTCGAAAGTGAAAGGAGATTAGACCAATGAAAAAAATTGCGGCTATTCTTCGGCCGAATAAATTTGAGAAAATTAAAGAAACATTAGCAAGTGAAGGATTCACTCAAATGACTTTAAGCAAAGTCCTGGGTTATGGCCGTCAGCAGGGACAGACCTATTACTATCGAGGAGAAAAAGCAGTTATTAAATTCCGCCCGAAAGTTAAGCTCGAATTAATTGTGAATGACGAAAAAGTTAATAAAGTTACTGAAATTATTGTGAAGGTTTGTAATACCGGTTTGTTGGGTGATGGGAAGATATTCATCTATCCCGTGACAGAAGTTGTTCTTCCTGAGAAAAATGAAATGACGAGAGAAAGAGCCATTTAGTCCAAAAGGGGTCTTTCTCTTTTCATTTCATGTATACAATAAAATATATGGACACGCTTTTTTTCAAGTGCTATAATCAGTCCATAGTGATTGAGAGCAAAGAGGCTCTAAGAAAGCATTGTGCTTTTTTAGAGCCTCTTTTTATTTTTTGGCATCCTGTGACAAAACTCTCAAATGTAGGAGGAATATTATGGCGCTGAACAGTGGAGATATTGCTTTCGTACTGATGTGTACAGCACTTGTCTTCTTAATGACACCAGGACTCGCCTTTTTCTATGGAGGTATGGTTCGTAAACGTCACGTTCTATCGATTATGATGCAAAGCTTTGCTGCAATTGGTGTAGTAACTGTGATTTGGACATTGTTCGGTTATTCGCTGGCCTTTGGCCCGGATCATGGTCATCTTATCGGTGGTTTAGATTGGTTTGCGTTAAAGGGAGTAGGCCTCGATCCTAATCCGGATTATGCACCGACTGTTCCGCATCTGTTATTTTTCCTATTTCAAATGATGTTTGCAATTATTACTCCTGCCGTACTTAGCGGAGCGACAGCAGAACGTCTGCGTTTTCCCGCTTTTCTGCTCTTATGTGCATTCTGGACGGTTTTAGTCTATGTTCCGTTAGCCCATTGGGTTTGGGGCAATGGCGGTTGGCTTCGCAATCTTGGCCTGATGGATTATGCCGGAGGAGCCGTTGTTGAAATGGCTTCCGGAGTTTCAGGACTTGTTGCAGCCCTTGTTATCGGGAAACGATTAAGAAGTAAAGATGACTTAGCAATTCCTCATCATATGCCAAATGTTCTTTTGGGCGGAGGACTGCTATGGTTCGGTTGGTTTGGATTTAACGCCGGCGGAGCAATGGGAGCTAATGCCGTAGCTGTACTTGCCTTTGCAACGACACAGATTGCCGGCGCAACCGGAATGATTGGATGGGCTCTGTTAGAGTGGTTTTATCATCGTAAAGTTACTGTATTTGGTGCCGTCAGTGGCGCTGTTGCCGGGCTTGTTGCGATTACACCCGCCGCAGGCTTCGTTTCTCCAGCCAGTGCGCTGCTGATCGGTTTTGTCGCCGGCGGAATTTGTTATTTAGGCGTCAGTGTCTTAAAAACAAAGTTGGGTTATGACGATGCGCTCGATGTATTCGGGATCCATGGTATCGCCGGAACATGGGGTACTCTGGCAACAGGAATTTTTGCGGATTTTGCTCTTAATTCCCAAGGAAGAAATGGTTTAATCAATGGCGGAGGAATGCAGCCTGTCTTAGTTCAATTTTTAGCCGTCGTTACAACTTACGCATTTACGGGGTTGCTGACTTGGCTGATTTTAAAGGGCATCGCCCTCATTACACCGCTGACTGCTTCAGAGGAAGAGCAAGAAAATGGCTTGGATTTAACTCAACACGGAGAAAATGCTTATCCTGACTTTGATTTCAGCGAGAATTACTTCATGTAAATATGAATTATAGACCGTTTTCTCCTCTTTCGTTGGTTCGAATACGAATTGCCTCTTCAACAGAAGATACGAATATTTTACCGTCGCCGACTTCACCGGTTTTCGCAAACTGAATGATAGTTTTAATAAGGTCGTCTGCTTTTTCATCTGTTGTTACGATTTCAAGCTTTATTTTGGGTAAGAGCCGTGTTTGGATCTCCTGCCCACGGTAAATTTGGGTATAACCTTTTTGGTTGCCGCACCCAAGAACATTGTTAATAGTGATTCCGTAAATGCCTAACTCGGCCAAGGCATCTTTAACCTCGTCGAGTTTTCCGGGGCGAATAATGGCTTCTATTTTTTTCATAGTTCACTCTCCTCGGAGTTAATATCTATTATTATACATTAATTCGTTAAGTTGAGTATTACTAAATTTAATAGGGATAGAGTGGTATAGTGTTGAAGAGAGAATCCTGTATATTATTAAGGATTCTCTTTATTTATACTGTCAGTACCACTGAAAGATGAAATCAATTTCCTTGCGGCGATAGTACATTTTTAGTGGATACTCAAAAGGATTTTGGTAGTAGATGTAGAATAGTAAAAAATGGTAATAGGGGTACTAAGAGGTACTAAAATGTCAATTTTAATAAATATTCGGGAATCTAATGGTTATGCGATACCGTACGCAATTAGGGTTTTAAGAATTAAGAATTTAAATTTAGGGGTGGAGAGGAATTAGGATGAACCTGATGAAAAAGCATTTATGCCTTTTTCTTGTTGCGTTGCTGCCTATTGCTAATGCGGTGGGTTGTAGTAGTGCTGCTACAACAGACACAAAGCCAGCCGATAAAGTATCTAATGTTACCTCTGCGAAGTCAGAACACAATAAAGCTGAATCAAATGAGTCAGCTCCTCAAGAATTAGATCAGAAAACAACTCAATCCACGCTATCCATTGAAAAGAGAATGGTTAGAAAAAGCATTCTCAATGATTATAACGCAACCATTGATTATAATTTTAGTTTTGTCCAGTTATCTGGGACGTATAAAGGAATTGATAATATTAACAAATATTATTCTTTAAAAGAAAAGACTGATTTCTTCGGTAAAGAATATAACGATTATTTTAACATTCCTAATTCGTCTAAAGATAATTATTTTTTTAAAGCTGATTTTCGTGCGGAAGCACAAATCGGAGACATTCTTTCTATATCAGGCGACGGTGACTCTTGGGCAGGAGGGGTTTCTAATCCGATACTTTATGGCGATGTATTTGATTTGAACACAGGAGAAAAACTTACTTTGGATGACGTTTTTAAGGTCAGATCTGATGAGTATCTAGAACTTATTTATAATAAGATAACCGAAAATATTAACAAAGAAATAGCTGAGGGAAATAATCGATATAATTTCAATGATGCTTACAGCGAAGATTGCCAAACTGAAATTAAGAAGGAGTTCAAACCTGATAATTTTTATCTAACAGATAAGTTTCTTGTCATTTTTTATCCAAAATACTCACTGGGGGCCGGTGCTGCCGGAACCTTTAAATACGAAATACCATTAGATTTGATAAAGGAAAAATTAAAAATAGAAACTTCGAAAGTTCGCTTGTTCTGAGACTCTTGAAAAATAGCAGAACTACTTGGAATTGTAGGGCTGGTGAGTAAACATTGTTTATGCGCGGGTTTTTGGAGAATAGCTTTTAGCATAGATGAGGAGGACTTTATGATTGAACTCGTTTTTGGTGAAAGCCCGGTTGGCGGTTTAAAACTGGCAAAATCAATGAAACTGGGAGATCGTATAAGCGGTGCGGTCGGCATTTTTGGTGACACCCAGAAAGAACAGCGTGAAGCAAGGATGGCACGTAACTGGTCCGGTATAACCATGGGAGGCAGTCCGATGGATGTGGAGGCGGTGACACTTGCTTTGGATATCGGCGACATTTCGGATATAGATACCAGCATAAACGCGCGCCGAAAGCTGCTTGACGAGCTGTTTACAGATTTCCTCGGAGTGCCTGACAGAATAGCGGAAACCAATAAGCGTGCCTTGGCACGGCTTCAGGAAGTGAAAGCAACGCTAGAACCTGTCCGTATGTGGGTCTGTGCCGGAAATCCGGGGGAACTGTGCGGGTTGTATTTTGTGTGTTGGTTGCTGGTCGATGCCCTAACACCTCTTTCCGTTGTGCGTGTACCGGAGCAAATTGAGAAAGATAACGGTATTATCAGTTATCGCCATACAGGAGAAATAATCCCAGAAGCATTCGGTGCTTACACTGCCTATGAGGAGCCTATAAACAAATTGCGGCGCAGCGTCTATGCGAATACCTGGATCGGCTTGGTACATGAAAATGCTCCGCTGCGTGCTGTAATCAACGGAAGCCTCATAGGTGTACCCAAAGATTTTTATGATTTTGCGTTGCGGGCTAACATGCCAGATGGAGAATTCAAGGTTGCCCAGCTGATTGGTAAAACATTGGGTCAAATTCCGGGTGTCGGTGACCGGTGGTTATTCCTACGGATAAAGGCAATGCTGCGATCAGGGGAATTAATTACGGTTTCAGCGGCAACAGAAGATCATCCTTATTCAGAAGTTGTAAAACGAAACAAAGTGAATTTATGATTTCCTTTATTCATTATTCGTAGTTATTTCAAGAGACGGTCTAAAAGGGCCGCCCGACTTTACATAACAGAGTATTGCCGATGCTTTGTATAGAATGAATGTGGTTGGGATGCGTCGGCAATACTCAAGGCGTTATGTGACACTTCTGGATTTGGGAAATTTTGAAAGTTAGTGAGAGGATATTATGTTTGATAAAAAAATGAATCTGATGAAAATCACTGAGGCATTAAAAATTGTTGTATTTGCATTTATTTTTTCATTTGGTCTAAGAGCTACAGTGGTCGATGCAAGAGTCGTGCCAACACCATCAATGCTACCGACAATTCAAGTTGAAGATCGACTGTTAGTTGATAAGATATCTTACAAATTTACGGATATTAATAGGGGAGATGTTGTTGTATTTCAAGCTCCATCGAATGTAGATAAAAGAAGAGTTGATTACGTTAAAAGGGTCATTGGGCTTCCAGGCGAGAAGATTGAGATTAGGGATGGAAAAGCCTTTATTAACGGAAGCGAATTAAATGAACCGTATATAATGGAAGAACCGAATTATACATATGGACCAATAATTGTTCCAAAAGAGACGTATTTTGTAATGGGCGATAATCGAAACAATAGTAACGACAGTCATTATTGGGGTGTATTATCCAAGAAGAACATCGAGGGGAAGGTATTAATACGATATTGGCCCTTAGACCATTTTGGGAAGCTCGCAGATTAAATTTTGAGCAGGATTTGGAGCAGTTTTAATAAATATTAAGTTTGAAAACCATTATGGAATCGCGGACAAATACTCAGGAAAAAGAGAAACGAAATGAGAGCCCCCACAGTTGCGACAGGTTTTGGAGTATTGACAAGGGGGAGGTTCTAAAGGCTGGGTTCGGGTAAGCAACTGACATTTCAAAAGCTTCGTTCCGATATTGCGGCTGCAAAGAATCCCATAATGCCGGATTTTTACGAATCGATCTGGAAGAACATGAAGAAGAAACCGTCGAGCAAACTCTGACGCACTCAGCGTCATGACTTTAGACTTATTTCCATCCTTATAATCCTTCCATCCAAAGCTCACCGTTTCACCATCAAAGGTCTTAATTCTGGAATTGGTAATCGCGATTCTGTGAGTGTATCTTCCCTAGATACTTCATCACATGAGCCGGAGATTTAAGCGGCTTCTTACAAAAGACAACCCAATCCTTAGCATATAAATAATCCATGAGAGTAAGAAAGTTTTCTTTATTGGAAAGATAAATTTTGACCCCAAGTATGGAGAATATTTGAGCAGAAGAATTTCGCTAAAGGCCGCGCCTTCCTGGCGCGGAAAATGCTTGGGAAGTATTATGGAGGAATAAAGATGGAAATAAGAAAAGCAACGATTGAAGATGTTAAAGATATTAGTCGTATTTATGCTTTAAGCTGGAAATTTGCATATAAAGGGATAATTCCCCAAGCCTACTTAGATGAGTTAGACGAGGATCATTGGGAATCAGCATTTGTAGATTGGATAAAAGATAATGTTCTAACTGCACAGATTCTATTTGAAAATAGTGAGCCAATTGGCTGTGTTGCATATGGAAAATCTAGAGATAAGTTATTACCAGATTGCGGAGAAATTGTTTCACTTTATTTGTTGCCGGAATATTTCGGTAAAGGATATGGTAATAAGCTGTTAGATTCTGCATTATCAGATTTAAAAGAATTCGGTTATGAAAGGATCTACTTATGGGTACTAAAGGATAATCAACGTGCAAGGCGCTTCTACGAAAAGAATGGGATGCAATGTAACAATGATGAATATGTTTTAGAAATTATGGGGAAGCAACTTATTGATGTACGATATGTTGATTTTTAACAGTTGTTCCAAATGAGGATTATGGTGAGCAATAGGTTAAAACGAAAGAAAGTGGAATCATTACATACAGGCTTCTTATTAATTATCTCCGGTGTACTGATTTGGTCCGTTATCAACCCAAAGGATTTGTTTACGTGGTTTTTAGAAGTTCTTCCTGCGCTCATTGGGCTAGGTGTACTAATCCTAACATATAACCGATTTAGATTGACTAATTTAGTTATTTTTTAATATTAGTTCACGCGATCATACTAATAGTTGGTGGACACTACACATATGCAGAAATGCCGATATTTAATTGGATAAGAGATTCCTTTCATCTTGCTAGAAACTATTATGACAGATTGGGGCATTTGGCCCAAGGGTTTATACCCGCCGTTATTGTAAGGGAAATATTATTGCGGAAATCAGTGTTGAAACGAGGTAAAATGTTATCTTTCATTATCATAAGCGTCTGTTTAGCCATTAGTGCATTATATGAATTGATTGAATGGGGCGTGGCAGAGGCTACTGGTAGTGCAGCTGATGCATTTTTAGGTACTCAAGGCGATGTTTGGGATACACAATGGGACATGTTTATGGCGCTTCTAGGAACAATAATATCATTAGTATCAATGAGTAATCTGCATGACAAGTTCTTAAGAAAGTTAGGAACTGCCTGAACGTTATCTGAAACCGCTTGTTACGCTATTCTTGGGCTATTCGGCAAGCCCTAATAATACATTTCCAAAAGAAATTGATGATTAGAGCTTAGAAAAGCTTGAAGCAGATACTGTTCTGTCCAAAATTGACGGAAGTTTATGTTAAAATAAAGTGAAAAGGGGGTTCGTCGGTGAAGAGTATTCAAAAGCATCACGGCGTAACGGTTAAGGATATATTACGACTCCCAATTCTCAAAAATGCTAAATTATTGGGCGGAATCGAAGGCTTAAATCGAAGTGTTCGTTCCATTGATATTATGGAGATACCGGAAATTAAACCTTGGCTTAGAGAAGGGGAAATTCTTCTTACGACAACATACTCTATTCGCAATGAGCCTAATCTCTTACCTAAATTGGTTGAGGATTTAGCTCAGGCTGGAGCAGCCGCTTTGGCTTTTAAGCCAGAACGGTTTATCCACCAAATTCCAGAAGAGATGATTGAGGTGAGTAATCGCTATCAATTACCTGTAATTGCGATTCCCGCCGAGATTCCTTCAATTGATATCACGCATTCCGTTATGGAACTGGTACTGAATTGGCGAACGGCACTTCTCAGTCGGGCAGAAGAGATTGGAACGAAATTGACGACCATGGTTCTGGAAAATCAAGGACTTCAGGCCCTGGTTGAAAATGTATCTAAATTATTAGATGCACCGGTTTCTGTTTTGGATAATAAGGGATGTGTGATTGCTCAATCTCCTGAAGCAAAAATATTGGATATTGGCAGTGGCATGAAATGGAATATTGCGGTCGACAAGCAGATTGCGGGCAAACTCATTGTGCATAAAGACTCTTTAGATGCGATGGAACAGGTTTGCGTTGACCAAGCCAGAGTCGTTTTTTCGCTCGAACTGATGCGTAAAAAAACAGCGGAGGAAACGGAAATAAGGCTGAGAGGAAACTTTATTGATGAACTCCTTTCAGATTTACCGCCTTCTGAGCTTGAGGTCAAGAAAAAGGGGCGGCAGTTAGATTTTGATGCGGATAAATACTGGGAAATCGGTATTATTGAAGGTTTTGATTCTAAGCTTGATGAAGCCATTCTTTCTGATTTGCGCGCCTTATTAATGAGTGAGGGCAAGAGAAAGAATTTGCGACCGCATATTGAAGCAAGGGGAACGCAAATTCTTCTATTTTTGCCTTCAGAAGAAACGGAAAGCACGCTTTGGCTGGATATTCTTAAGTTATGGATTGATCATCATCTTGGGGAGGATAAGGCACGAATTCGGGTAGGAATAGGGAACAAATATTTCCTTTGGAACATGTATAAGAGTTATCGAGAGGCGAGGAAGGCATTAGAAATTGGCCGAAAAATATACTCGCAGTATTCACATATTCAGTATGAAAATATTGAGATTTACGAGATTATTGCCGACGCAGCGGAGAATAAGGAGCTTTCAAATTTATTTCAAAAGAAATTAGGGAAACTTTTGCTTTATGATCAAGAAACACGGAGTGAACTTTTAAAAACACTCTTCATTTATCTTGAACAAGGTAAAAATATGCAGGAAACCGCGAAACGGCTATTTATTCATCGCAATTCTGTTAAATATCGGCTGGAGCGCATTGAAGAAATTGCCCAGCTCGATCTCAGCTCGGCACAGCAGTGCTTTATCTATCATCTTTGTTTAACTTGGTATTTGCTGAGATAAATATATACGTCGATAGAAAGGGGTATACTTAAAAAGGGTCATTTGTGCATTTAACATAAATGATCCTTTCTTTTTTTGTAATACAGAACGTGGTTGTATACAAACTGTTCAGATACAATAACATTATATATTTACGGGTAGAAAGTTGAAAGGGCTGAATCGCTTGATCAGGTATGTTTTAAAGCGCCTACTCTATGCTATTCCTGGGGTGTTGGGCATTATATTGATTACGTTTATTTTGTCTCGTGTCTTGCCGGGAGATCCTGCTGTGATGATAGCAGGTGAGCAAGCACCGCCTGACGTGATCGAAAACATTCGAATCTCAATGGGCTTGAAGGATCCGCTTTATTTGCAGTTTTTTCATTATATTCAACAGCTGGGAAGAGGGAATTTAGGTACGGCTTGGCATACGGGGCATTTGGTTGCTCAGGATTTTGCGACACGGTTTCCTGCAACCCTTGAATTAACCTTAGTCAGCATGTTTATTGCGGTTTGCTTTGCGATTCCGGTGGGTGTGATTTCAGCGACCCGAAAAAATTCAGCAGTAGATCATGTTTCTCGTGTTTTATCTTTGATCGGCGCAGCAATTCCGATTTTTTGGCTGGGTTTGGTTTTGATCTATATCTTTTATGCTAAATTAGGTTGGAGTCCGGCACCGATGGGAAGGATTGGACAAGATATCAACCCACCTACACATCTTACAGGATTGTATATTCTCGATAGTCTGCTTTCTGGAGATATGGTGGCTCTGAAACAATCGATCAGTCATATTATTCTCCCAGCAATCTGCTTATCGACGGGAACGATAGCGATTGTCGCGCGGATGGTTCGCTCCAGCATGCTTGAGGTTATCGGGTTGGATTATGTTAGAACTGCTCGGGCCAAAGGCCTTCCTGAGAGAATTGTCATTTATAAACACGCTTTGGTCAATGCTTTGATTCCAACCTTGACAATCTTAGGACTGCAGTTTGGATACCTTATCGGCGGAGCCGTTATTACAGAAACGATTTTTTCGTGGCCTGGGGTCGGAAGCTATATTACCGAATCGATATTGGCAACAGATTATGCTCCAATTCAGGGATTTACACTTGTCAGCGCAATAATTTATATGTTGATCAATTTAAGTGTCGATCTGATTTACGGGCTGATTGATCCGAGAATCCGTTATGAATAGTTCTAAGTGAGGGATCATATGTTGAGCATCGCTGAAAATTCATCTTCAATAAACAATTCTGCGTCTAAACCCAATTCCTTTTTTAGACTTCTCCTCAAAAACCGTCTTGCCGTAATAGGTTTATTTTTCATTTTGCTCTGGACCCTTGTTGCACTATTTGCTCCTATCGTTGCTCCCTATAGCCCAATTGCGACAAATACGGCGATTAAGCTCCAGGCTCCAAGTGTGGCACACTGGATGGGTACAGACAACTTTGGCCGGGACATCATCAGCCGAGTGATCTATGGTGCAAGAATTTCTTTATGGACAGGGCTAATTGGAGTCGGAATTTCCTGCTGCATCGGAATTCCTCTAGGCGGGATTGCGGGGTACTATGGCGGTAAATTGGGAAACGTCATCATGCGTGTGATGGATACCCTTTTAGCCTTTCCTTCCTTGATTTTAGCGATGGCCATTGCGGCTTCGATTGGACCTGGTTTAATCAGTGCCATGATTGCGGTCGGAATTGTCGGAATTCCGGAGTTCGCACGTCTGATGTTCGGACAGACCGTTTCGCTTCGCGAAAAGGAATTTGTTGAGGCCGGCCGGGCAATTGGGGTGAAAGACAGTGTCATTCTTCGAAAGCATATTTTCCCGAATGCACTTGCTCCTTTACTTGTTCGAGCAACCTTGGGTTTAGGATTTGCCATTCTTACTGCTGCAAGTCTCAGCTTCTTGGGACTTGGCGTAAAGCCGCCTACGGCTGAGTGGGGAGCGATGATTTCCGAAGGCCGGGAATACATTATTTCAGGACAATGGTGGATCGTTACTTTTCCTGGATTAGCGATTGCTACCTCAATTTTAGGGTTTAATTTGCTGGGGGACGGTTTACGGGATGTTCTTGATCCCCGGATTCGTACCGGTAAATAGAATCAATAATAAAAAACATACTTTGAATGGGGGATAGTTATGAAGAAAACAAAATGGTTGGCTGTTGTTCTAGCGTCAGCGATGCTTATAACTGCGGCAGGCTGCGGCACCAATGCGAATCAAGCCAATAACGCAGCGGGTGCAGCCGGAAAAGAAATCGTGCTTGCTTATTCCGATGGAGGCCAAACAATGGACCCAGCCGAGGCCAATGACTTAACGTCAGATACGCTTGTTGTGGCAGCTTATGACCAGTTAATCACGTATGGTGTAAAAAATGTGAATGGCGCAGATATTGCAAATACTGAAGAACTTAAGCCGATGCTGGCTAAGGAATGGAAAGTGTCTGATGACCAAAAGACGTATACGTTTACATTGCAAGACAATGCCAAATTCCAAAGCGGCAACCCCGTTAATGCACAAGCCGTTGTTTGGTCTTTAGACCACGTTAAGAATTCCAAGTCGGGTTCTTTCCTTTATGGAATGGCTGAGATCGAATCCTGCACAGCGAAAGATGACAAAACCGTTGAAATTAAACTCAGTCAACCGAATCATAACTTTTTACAAATCATAGCGATGTATAACTTCTCTATTATTGACCCTGCCGTCGTCAAAGACAAAGGAGCAGATTACCTGAAAAACAATGCGGCTGGATCGGGCCCTTACAAGGTAGAAAAATGGGACCCGGCGACAGAAGCCGTCTTTACAGCAAACCCGAATTATTGGCAGGGAGCTGCAAAAATTAGTAAAGTGACGACGAAATTTATTAAGGAACCTTCAAACCGTGTGACTCTCCTTGACAAAGGAGATGCCGATATGGCGATTGAAATCCCGACTCAAAATGTTGCCGACTTAAAGAAAAATGCTAATTTAATCGTACGTTCCGATGCAAGTAACCGTATTCTCTACCTCGCATTTAACACGAAAGTTAAACCCTTTGATAATCCAAAAGTACGTCAAGCGATTTCGTATGCTATCCCTTATGACAAATTAGTTCATGATGTCATGTATGATCAAGCAAAACAAATGAAGAGTGCAGTAGCCAGCAATACTCCAGGCTTCACCGATGCAGGTTTTGTTTATAAATACGACTTAGATAAAGCAAAACAGCTGCTAAAAGAAGCCGGCTATGAAAATGGATTTAGCTTTGACTTCACCTTGGGTTCCGGATTCCAGGATTGGCAGGATGATGCAGTACTCATTCAAGCTGAATTGGCGAAAATCGGAGTTAAGATGAACATCCAAAACATGGCTCGTGCACAATTCTTAGAGGCCCAAAAAACCCATAATCTCACGGCTTATATATCCAAATGGACTTCTTTCGTCAATGACCCGGGTTATCATTTAGGCTTCCTGCTCTACAGCAAAGGTTCGTCCAACTATGGCAACTACCAAAATGCTCAGGTGGATAAGCTCTGGGAACAAGCGAATGTCGAACCGGATCAAGCAAAGCGCAACGAGTTATATAAACAGGCACAACAAATCATTACAACGGATGCACCTTGGGTTTATCTATATGAGTACAACCGGGTTGTAGGGATGAGCAAAAACCTGAAGGGTTATATCTTCTACCCTGATGAAATTATCCGCTTCTATTCGTTATCGAAGTAAGGCATACTCGATGATTACCCCCGGTTCCGAAGACCGGGGGTAATTTTAAGAATTATGGTTTACATTCATGGGGAAATGAATCAGTTTTAGAGGTGTTTTTTTGATGAAAGATTGGAAAGAACTTGTTCTCGAAGAGATCGATAAAAATCAGGAAGAGTTGATTCAACTCTGTTCAAAGCTTTTACAGTTTACCAATGAGAATCCACCGGGAGATTCGCGTCCCATCAGTCAGTTTATCATGAACTACTTGAAGGAATCGGGAATCAGCACAACTGTACATCCGGGGAATGAAACGATGTTAAATTTGGTTTCCACACTCGGGAATCCAGGAGATAAGCATCTTCTATATTGCGGTCACACCGATGTCGTACCTGCAGGCGATTTATCCCGATGGGAAATACCTCCTTTCAGCGGACTCATCAAGGACGGATATATCAATGGCCGGGGAGCCAGTGATATGAAAGGCGGCGTTGCCGGACTTCTCTTTACAGTAGCTTTATTTGCCCGCTTAGGGATTCCGCTTGCCGGTCAACTTTCCCTGCTGCTTGTAGCGGATGAGGAAACGGGAGGAGAGTTTGGCGTACCCTGGGTTCTTGATCAAGGGTTAATAACAGGCACAGCCGCGCTGATTGCCGAGCCTTCTTCGCGTTTGAATCCCACGATCGGACAGAAGGGAAGCTGTTGGTTTGAGTTTACCGTCAAAGGGGTTCCAGGACATGGCAGTCTGTCTCCTTTAAATGGAGATAGTGCCATTGTTAAGGCCTGTAAGGGAATTCAGGCTCTCCAAAAGCTTTGGGAGCTGAAACCGAATATCCCTGAAGAGGAACAGAGAATTATTGATATCACCCAAAAATATATTCGGGAAAGAGAGCCCAAAGATTTAAGTGATATCATCGATCATGTTTCTGTCAACATTGGGACGATTCAAGGCGGGACCAAAGTTAATATGGTTGCTGATGGCTGCACTGTACAGGTGGACTCACGGGTTCCTTTCGGGTTGGATTATACTGAGGTTTTAGCTGAAGCAAACCGTTTATTGCGTGAAGCAGGCATTGAGACCGAAGCTAAACCGTTTGGTTTTTATGGAAATGCAAATTGGACCTCGGATAAAGATGAGATCGTTGATCTTGTGGTTAAGAATATTGCTAAGGTAACTCAAGAAGATGCTTATGGAGTCTTACAATGGGCCTCAAGTGATGCGCGTTATTTCCGTATGCATGGCATTCCGGTTTTACAATATGGACCTGCTGAATTGTCAGGAATTCATTCCTTTAATGAACGCGTACCGATTCAAAATTTGATTGAGTCCGCCAAAGTTTATGCTTTAACTGCTCTTGAATATCTGGGAACGACTAAATAACCTTTGCAAAACCAGAAAATTCCGTGCGACTGTCAGAAAATAAGCAGGAAAGGGGATTCAATATGGAGCCGCTATTGAAGGTCTTAGATTTAAAAACTGAATTTCAGACCCCAGTTGGAGTGGTAAGGGCCGTCGATGGTATTAATCTAACCCTTTATCCTGGTGAAACGCTGGGAATCGTCGGTGAATCTGGCTGTGGAAAAAGTGTAACCTCGCTTTCCATCATGGGGCTTTTACCCAAGGGGCAAAGCCGAGTTTCTGCTCAAGAAATCAAATTTAACGGAAAAAATGTGTTGGCCATGACAGAGACTCAGATGCAGCAAATCCGCGGCAATCAAATGGCAATGATTTTTCAGGAGCCGATGACCTCATTAAATCCTGTGTTTAAAATTGGAAATCAGATTGCGGAAGCACTCCAATTTCATCTAAAACTGAACAAAACGGAAGCATGGAAGAAGGCCGTAGAGCTTTTACGACTTGTCGGAATTCCCAGACCGGAGGCAATTGCTAAAGAATATCCCCACGAGCTATCGGGCGGGATGCGGCAACGGGTGATGATTGCTATGGCTATGGCCTGTAATCCGAGTGTCTTGATTGCAGACGAGCCGACGACTGCATTGGATGTTACAATTCAGGCTCAGATTCTTAACCTCATGCGTAAGCTTCAAGCGGAAAAAGGGACGGCGATCTTGCTCATTACCCATGACCTTGGGGTAGTCGCTGAAATGTGTAAAAGGGTTGTTGTTATGTACGCAGGCCAGATTGTCGAAGAGGCAGAGGTCAAAGAATTATTTAACCATCCAAAACATCCCTATACAAAAGGACTGTTGGCTTCTTTGCCTCGGCTTGACGGCGGCCAGGAGAGGCTGGAATCGATTCCAGGTCAAGTGCCTAACCCGTTGAATATGCCCAAAGGATGTCGTTTCGCTCCGCGCTGTGCTATTAAGATGGATCGCTGTGAGCAGATCAAACCTGAACTGGCCGATTTAGGCCATCAACACTATTGCCGATGTCTGCTTTGTCAGGAGGAAGATTCATGAGTGCATTATTGGAAGTAACTCAATTAAAAAAATATTTTCCGATTCGCAAAGGCATATTGGGCAAACAGGTTGGGGCGGTCAAAGCCGTTGATGGGGTTAGTTTTAATATTAAAAAGGGAGAAACCTTAGGAATTGTCGGCGAATCCGGCTGCGGGAAATCGACGACAGGTCGGGCTATTCTACGCTTAATAGAGCCGACTGAGGGTGAAATTCTTTTTAACGGGACGGATATACGCAGCTTAAAACCAGAGGAACTCCGGCGTTTTCGAACCCATATGCAGATTGTATTCCAAGATCCGTTTGCTTCATTGGATCCCAAATGGACCATCCAAAAGATTTTGGAAGAGCCGATACGGACTCATATGAAACTTCCGGAAGCTGAAGTGAAAAACAAAGTGGCGAATCTGCTGGAGGTTGTCGGGCTTTCCAGCTATCATGCCCAACGCTATCCTCATGAATTTTCAGGGGGACAGCGTCAGAGGATTGGAATTGCCAGAGCTCTAACCCTTAATCCGGAGTTTATCGTCTGTGATGAACCCGTATCTGCACTTGACGTTTCAATCCAATCTCAGGTGCTTAATCTTATGAGGGACCTTCAGGATCAATTTTCTCTCACCTATATGTTTATCTCCCATGATCTATCGGTTGTTCAGTTTATTAGTACTCAAGTCGGGGTTATGTATTTGGGGAGAATGGTTGAGTTAGCCTCAACGAAGGAACTTTTCAGAGAACCTCTTCATCCTTATACAAAGGCACTTATGTCAGCGGTTCCGGTTCCCGATCCGGACGCTCCCAAAAATCAGATTGTTTTAAGCGGGGATGTTCCCAATCCTTCAAGTCCGCCGCCGGGATGTACCTTTCATACTCGGTGTCCCATGGCGAAAGAAATCTGCCGGTGTGAAGCACCCGTGTGGAGAGAAGTATTCCCTGAGCACTTTTTGGCCTGCCATTTATATTAAAACGAATAAAATGCAGATATTAAAATTTGAGGAGAATTGCCAATGTTAGTGAAACAGTTGATGGAGATTTATGAACTCGTTGATCGCGCAGATGCCAACGGAAATGGGGTTAAGGAATTTTTAGAGAAGCAGTATAATGCAAAAGATGTTGCCGTCAAGAAAATTACGGGTGCTCAGGGAAGCACGGATTTTATCCGTGTTCGCATAGCAGGAAAAAAAGGTAAGGTCAGCGGTGGCAATGCCCCGACCTTAGGTATCTTGGGAAGACTGGGCGGACTTGGGGCCCGGCCCGAGATTATCGGCATGGTATCGGATGGAGACGGAGCTTTGGTCGCTCTGGCTGTAGCTGCCAAATTGCTGGATATGCAGCAAAAAGGAGACTGTTTGGAGGGCGATGTCGTTGTAAGTACGCATATTTGCGCTGATGCTCCCACTCAGCCTCATTTTCCGGTTCCCTTTATGGGCTCTCCTGTGGAAATATCCGAAGTTAATCAGGAAGAAGTCGATGGTGAATTAGATGCCATTCTTTCCTGTGATACGACGAAAGGCAATAAGATTATCAATACCCGCGGATTTGCGATTTCGCCGACCGTCAAGGATGGCTATATCTTGAAAGTCAGTGATGATCTTCTTAATCTCATGCAAACGACTACCGGACGGCTGCCCTTTGTATTTGCGTTATCGACTCAAGATATTACGCCGTATGGCAATGATTTATATCATCTCAATAGCATTCTTCAACCTGCAACAGCGACGGCAGCGCCTGTAGTCGGCGTAGCCATAACGACCGAAGCACCTGTTTCGGGATCAGCTTCCGGAGCAAGTCATTTAATGGATATGGAAGAAGCCGGCAGATACATGCTGGAGGTTGCAAAATACTTTGGAAGAGGCCAATGTCACTTTTATGATCAAGAAGAATATGAAAAAATCGTGGCCAAATATGGCTCAATGAATCACCTGCAAACTTTGGGAAGATAAACGTCTTTTTCGAAGAGGTGTAAACGATTTTGCAGCAAAGGCTAGGCTTATATAACAATAAGACCTAGCCCTTTTTTACGATTAAATATGACGAATAAAGGGGTGGGAATATTGAATCCGCATTTTAAGATAGGTCTTATTCGCGTGGTCACGTTGAGTGACGAACAGATGCTCAATCTTCATGGACAGCTCATTGAGCACTATTTTCCGGAATTACAGGTTGAATCGAGATGTATTGATGCTCAGCCGACAGGCATTCATGATGAGCAAACGGAACAGCTTGCGGTACCGAAGATCATAAAGCTTGCGAAGGAATGGCAGGGCCTTGATGCTATCGTAGTCAGCTGTGCCAATGATCCGGCGGTTAAGGAGCTGAGAGAAGAGCTGAGTATTCCCGTAATCGGGGCAGGTGAATCAACGGCCCTGCTGGCAACACGTTATGGGCAAACCTTTGGTGTTCTTGGCATAACTGAAGAAATACCGCGGGGCTATCGTAAAACCTTTGGAGATAGAATTGTCGGAAATTGTTTGCCTGAGGGGATTCATTCAACTTTGGATCTGCCGACTACGGAGGGGAAAAAGAGCGTAACGGCTAAAGCGTTGGAATTAAAGGAGCTAGGGGCAGAAGTAATTGCCCTGGCCTGTACGGGAATGTCAACCATAGGAATTGCTAAAGAACTTGAACAGGTTTGTCACATTCCTGTTATTGATCCGGTAATGGCCGAGGGACTCATGACCTATTTTGAATGCTTAAGAAAAGAATGATATTGACTTCAGTCACTTATTTAATTTATATCGATGAAAGAGATTGAGTCGACTTGGAGGTGATTCGATTTGGCACGAGTCAAGTTGAATGAGGAAGTTCTAAATTATGCGGTGTTAGGCGGGACGATTCTTGGCGGAGGCGGAGGAGGACCGAGAGAATCCGGGATGACTGCAGGCAAGATTGCCGTTGAATATGGTTCCCCCAAGCTCGTAGATATTGCGGATATAGCAGATGATCAGGTTATCCTTACGGCTTCGGCTGTCGGTGCACCAGCGGCACTGGATAAATATGTCACACCACGGGATTACGTCAGAACAGTTCAGATTTTTGAACAAAATACGGGTATTAAAGTAGGCGGAATCATTACCAATGAAAACGGGGGCAACGCCACCGTGAATGGCTGGATTCAAGCGGCCGTCTTAGATATCCCCCTCATCGATGCGCCCTGCAATGGACGGGCTCATCCTACCGGAACAATGGGAAGCATGAGTCTGCAAAAGCTCGAAGGCTATGTCGCGGCGCAGGCTGCCGTCGGGGGAAATCCTGAGTTGGGCAATTATATCGAGAGCTTTTTTCAAGGAAGCATCGAAAATACCGGAAAAATGGTAAGACAAACGGCTGTTATCGCCGGCGGTTTAGTAGCGGTAGCCAGGAATCCGATTCAAGCCGGGTATATCAGGAAAAATGGCGCTGTCGGAGGGGTGACTCATGCTATAGAAACCGGACGGGCCTTCTCAAAAGGGCTTAAACGATCGGCAAAGGATGCAATCCTAGCTGCAACTGAGTTTCTTCAAGGCAGTATTGTTGTTGAAGGTAAAGTTGATAAATTGACGCTGGTAACGGCAGGTGGCTTTGATGTAGGAACGGTAGAGGTTAACGGATATGAACTAACGTTCTGGAATGAGTTTATGACATTGGAGAAGAACGGTGAACGACTTGCAACGTTCCCTGATCTGATGATGACTTTTGACAAGGTCAGCGGAATACCGGTAACGAGTGCGAAAATCGAGCAAGGCCAAGACGTCGTTGTTATTAAAACCGATAAGGCAAACCTTAAGCTGGGCAGTGGGATGCGCGATCAGAAGCTTATGGCGGAAATCGAGCCGATTATTCATAAAGAAGTTCTTAAATATATTTTCTAAAGCGGCTAGGGTGTGAAACAGCAGGACCTAGCCCTTTTTGAGATTCATCGATTTGTGTGGAAGGGTAAGATCGACCCAGCTTGAAGTTTTATAGGACTGAAGAATCAATGGAAATATAATTAAGGAAGGGGTAAAGAATATGAAGAAAAAAATTGGGGCTATCACCATAGGACAATCGCCCCGCGTTGATGTTACCGGAGAGATGAAAGATATCCTAGGTAAAAACATTGAAATTCTTGAAGCAGGCGCTTTAGATGGTATAAGTAAGGAAGAAATTACTCAATTCGTTCCTCAAGAGGGAGATTTTGTTCTCGTTTCAAGATTAAGAGACGGATCAAGCGTGAAGTTTGGAGAACGCTATATTCTGCCCCGTTTGCAAGAATGTGTAACGCGGTTAGAGAACGAAGGGGCAGAAGTAATTGTTTTCATCTGCACAGGAAAGTTTCCGGCGACTTTTCAATCCTCAAAAATATTGCTCTACCCATATACGATTCTGCATGCAGTTGTGCCCAGGCTTTCCTGGCGCAGTCACATTGGCGTGATCAATCCGGACTCGGATCAAGTCAAACAATGTATAGAAACCTGGGGTAAAGATGTCGAAACCGTAGAAGCTGTAACGGGTTCACCTTATGGAGATTTCCAAGAGGTCCTTGATGCAGCCCAAGCGTTAAAAGAGAAAGACGTTGATGTGATTGTCATGGATTGCATCGGTTATACCGTTAAAATGAAACAAGCTGTTCAGGAGATTACAGGAAAGCCGGTTATTTTGGCAAGGACCTTGCTGGCTAGGGTTATTCGAGAAATGTTAGATTAGAAGAGGTGGCTTTAATGTCGTTGAAAAAAGGGTGTCAGGTTGTCTTAAGAGGCTGTTTGGCAGTTAAAGAAAATGAAAAGGTTTTAGTGGTTACGGATGATTTGAAATTGAACATAGGTCAAGCACTTTATGAAGAGGCAAAGGAGATGGGTGCTGAGGCGATGCTCATGGTCATGAAGGCCAGAAAAGTGAGTGGCGAAGAACCGCCTGAACCGGTTGCTAAGGCTATGGCGGAAGCAGATGTGGTTATCTGTCCTACCGTCGCTTCTTTAACGCATACCAATGCCCGCATCAATGCGGTTAAGCGTGGTGCGCGGGTTGCGACCATGCCCGGCATCACGGAAGAGATGTTCGCAGAAGGAGCGATCACAGCGGATTACCAAGAAGTCGAAGAACTTACTCTCAAATTGACAGAATTACTGACGAAGGCTGGGACAGCTAAGATTGTTAAAAACGGCTGTACGTTGACGATGAGTCTTAAGGGACGAAACGGAATTGCCAGTACCGGTGTTTATAAAAAACCTGGGGCTTCAGGGAATTTGCCTTCAGGCGAAGCCTACATCGCACCACTTGAAGGCACAGCCTCCGGAGAGATCGTCATTGACGGGAGTATGGTTGGCGTAGGAAAGCTTTCCAAACCCTTGCATGCTGTGATCTCTGAGGGTAAATTAGTGAAGCTTACAGGTGAGGATGCCGATAAACTGAATGTTCTCTTTGCCAATGATCAGAATGGCAGTGTAGGAGAGCTGGGAATCGGCACAAACAGAAATGCCAGATTGTGCGGGATCATTTTAGAAGACGAAAAGGTCTACGGAACGATTCATGTTGCCTTTGGGACGAATACATCCTTCGGCGGAACAGTCAAAGCGAACTGTCACCTTGATGGGATCGTTCTTAAACCTGACCTTTATCTGGATGATAAATTAGTGATTGAACAAGGTGTTTTTGTTGATATTTGATTTTGCTGATGGAATATAAAACTAAAAAGGCGCTCAAGATAAGCCGGTTGATAACCCGTTAAAGGGGTATCAATCGGCTTATTTTATTTATTCTTTTTTACTTGCTCAAAGGTCTGTTATACGACACAAGATTTTGGAAAAGTAGCGAACTGTATAGTAAAATCAGAACACCCTTTAGTATAAAAAAATTGGTTCAATACGAAATGTTATAACAACTCAAGTCTTTTGGTTTAAGAACTCCTCCTTTTACGCTTACTCATTATATAAGGCTTAAGCTCAAAAGTAGTTGCTGTCAATTTTTAATAACCATGCTAAACGGATTCCGTGCCTATAAGAATCTTACATTTTCTTATGTTTTTACTAATATTCATTCTATTAAACAGGACAATTTTTTATATAATTAAGCATTATTTTATCGAATCTAAAGATTTCTTAAGATATTAGCAAGATTATTTTAAAAATCCATTGACATATTACGACAGACAATTTGAAAAATTAGGTTTAAAATCAAGATAAGTAAATAAGGAGAATTCTTACTAGATTTCTTTAAATTTACATATAAATTTGGAAAGGAGTTTTTGAAATGAAAAAAGTTCTTCTAATGGTCATTTTGGCTATGTCACTTCTATTAGTATCAAGTCCGGTAATGGCATCAACAGCAATAACCTACGATGGAATTTATCGAGGGAATGCAGTTCCTAATTATTGTATGTTTTATGGAGCTAATAATTGGTCACTACCAGCTTACTTTGATTTGACAAACAATAGTTCTATTCCCAATGGAGCAACAATAGTACAAACGGATGTATATTGGTCTCAACATTATCAATATACCGATATGGTAGTAGGTTTTTTCAATTCATCTTCTCCTAATGGTTATAGAATTTATTCTGGTGCAGATGTTCCTGGATTTACTGGTCAACTTGTTAAACAAAAATGGCAAGTTCAAGCTTATGCTAAATATTCAGGTTATATAGACGGTATAAATATAGTCTTGTTTTGGAAAAATCCAGCAGGAACGTCTGGAGTAACAATAGTAACACCTGACGGTTCTTCTAGTACACAAGTAATTCAAGATGAAACACCCAATACAACTGCATCAGCTGAAATAAGTAACGCAATAACTGCACCAACTGCTCCTGCATCAATTGATAAGTGATCCAATAGTGGGAGACATTTACGAAACTCTGCCTATATGAAAGGCCTAAGGTAATAATCAAGTGGTAGCTCCTTGTCCAATTTAAGACATAGGGGCTACCACTAATACATACTTCATTATCGGATCAAATATACCTTATTTTAGGCAAGTCTAAATCCTTAAATCACATAAGGAGGAGAATGTTTACAAATTTCATCAAGAAATATGTACTGTATTACGATATAATTTAGTAGATGTATTTATCTTAATGAGGAAGGTGTTATTATTGAAAATTAATTCTCTTTCTTCTCAGGTATTAACCCCAAACAAAATCAATTATTCAAATTCAAACGATTTTGCAATTAAATCTAGTGATACTAGTAATACACAAGATTCGTCTTTGTTATCAAAAATGAAACAGCTTGTTTCTAGCAATGCCCCAAAGGCAGCTGACTCTCAAACGAACAGTATCAATATTAAACCAGGTGAAATAAAAAATATTGGAAGTGTCGATGGTTATCCATTAAACATAAGTATTGATGCTGACGGTATGGTTTCAACTAGTTTTGCACCAATGCTTAGGAGTGACGAATCTGGTAATAGTCCTACAAATATGTTGGCTTCGGAAATATATAATAGCCATTCAATTGCTCAACAAGAAAAAGCAGCTTCAATTGCTAATAGGTTTAATCTCCTCTATTCAGTTGCAAATGGCTCTATGTCTGTTAACCAATACAATGAAACGGGCTTGGGATCAACGTCAGAATTATTAACCTCACTCGGTATTGATGTATCAAAATCATTCTCATTCAATGGAAAGAGTTTCTCACTAGATGGTCAAGGTAATCTTCATGCTTTACTGCTAGCTAGTCAGTTAAATAGCGCACAATGACGGAAGCCATAATGATGCTCTGTACTATGTTCATCTTGTGCTGAAGAAGAAACTCTATACTTACCATAAAAAAGATATTTATGAAATTTATGTATACTGTGTTATTTTATAAACCCTCTAGGCAAGCGGGATCTTTTCGAGTATAATTTGCTCATACTATTCAAAAGAGATTTATTCACTTTTGTTACAGAATGTGGCAATGGCGCCGTATGAAAGTCTGGTCTTTCCAGAGTTTTGTACGGTGTTTTTTATTACCAATTTCCAATAAGCGTGTTGCAAAAAGAGATGGGTGCTGAGGCGATGCTCATGGTCATGAAGGCCAGAAAAGTGAGTGGCGAAGAACCGCCTGAACCGGTTGCTAAGGCTATGGCGGAAGCAGATGTGGTTATCTGTCCTACCGTCGCTTCTTTAACGCATACCAATGCCCGCATCAATGCGGTTAAGCGTGGTGCGCGGGTTGCGACCATGCCCGGCATCACGGAAGAGATGTTCGCAGAAGGAGCGATCACAGCGGATTACCAAGAAGTCGAAGAACTTACTCTCAAATTGACAGAATTACTGACGAAGGCTGAGACAGCTAAGATTGTTAAAAACGGCTGTACGTTGACGATGAGTCTTAAGGGACGAAACGGAATTGCCAGTACCGGTGTTTATAAAAAACCTGGGGCTTCAGGGAATTTGCCTTCAGGCGAAGCCTACATCGCACCACTTGAAGGCACAGCCTCCGGAGAGATCGTCATTGACGGGAGTATGGTTGGCGTAGGAAAGCTTTCCAAACCCTTGCATGCTGTGATCTCAGAAGGAAAGTTGGTGAAGCTTGTAGGAGAGGATGCCGATAAATTGAGCGTTCTCTTTGCCAATGATCAGAATGGCAGTGTAGGTGAGCTGGGGATTGGCACAAACAGAAACGCCAGATTGTGCGGGATCATTTTAGAAGACGAAAAGGTCTACGGAACGATTCATGTTGCCTTTGGTACAAATACATCCTTCGGCGGAACAGTGAAAGCGAACTGTCACCTTGATGGAATTGTTCTTAAACCCGATCTTTATCTGGATGATAAATTAGTACTTAAACAAGGTGTTTTTGTTAATATCTAAACTTTATATGTGTTATACTATGTTACTCCAACCTGTAATTTAAGGAGTTCTATTTTGGCGTTGAAAACAAAATTGGCATAACCTTTAGTATAAAATCAGCAGATTTTTAACATCTGCTGATTTTTGCTTAAGTCCGTTTTTATAAGGATTAGTATTAAAACAGCATAAAGATAGTACTTTTTAGCAAAAGAGCTAATTATTTAAACCTCCGATGAACATATAGCTATTAAGCTGATAAAGAGGAATATGTATAAACCAATTTCTGTAATTTATTGTTATAATAAGGTGTATAAAAACGCGTCCGTTTTTGTGATTTCCTTGAAGATAGGGTATTACTGCATATTAGCAGCGTTCCTGTAGTAATTAACTATAATACATGGTAAAAGGGGGTAATCTTATTAAAAAGAGTTTTATTTTGACCACTGTAATTTTATTAAGCATATCGCTAATTTTAACCGCTTGTGGTACAGGAAAAATTAAAGAACCTGAAATTAATTTAAAATTTAATATATCCGATTTAACAGATGAGGAATTTCAATCTATAGGAACTAAAGGTTTAGAAAATGCTACGAAGAGCGACTTTAAGAATATAGAGTTCGCACTAGATGTAGAGCAAACAAACGAAGTATCAAACCGAAAGGTAATAAAGCCTAATCTTAAAGAGGCTGCCAATTCATACGATAGAGAAAGATATTGGTTCGGAGAATCATACAGCCAAGACAATCAAGGAGAGAATTTTACTAAATATGGTTCTGAATTTGTATTCTATTCCAAGGGGTTAGAAGAACAAGCGATCAAGACTATTTTTGATTCCTCAGAAGTAAGAGTATCTTGGACAACAAACAGCGGCGAAAATAAAGAGCATGTATTTAAATTGGGTGAAGTTATTCAATTTAAATAGCACTACGCAATATTCTTATATTATACAGTAAGGTCGAGGATAGAGCCTTAAATTACAGAACGAAAATGGATATCATGCAATAGAATAGTATTTAAATGCATTTATATTTGCCAATTTATGTATTGACATATATAGATTATCTATATACTATTGTTATATAGATAATCTATATATGGGGGTTTCAATATGGCAATTGATAAAAGCCTTTTGACAGGGAGTACCACTATGCTTATTTTAAAGCTTCTGGATGAAAAGGATATGTACGGTTATCAGATAATTGAAGAACTCAGGGAAAAATCAAATAATGTTTTTGAGTTGAAAGCAGGTACCTTATATCCACTCCTTCACACCTTAGAGCAGAAAGATATGCTCAATTCTTATGAGGAGAACGCTGATAATGCAAGGGTTAGGAAGTACTATAGTATAACAAAAGTGGGCCGTAAGTATTTGAAAGAGAGAAAAGAAGAATGGAAAGCCTATACTTTCGCGGTAAATAACATTTTAGGAGGTGCAAGTTTTGCAACAGCCTAGAAAAATTACCGAGTATTTAGAAATTGTACGTCAACAGATCCGTTGGAAACGTGCTCAATCTTTTGTTTTAGACGAAATTAGTGACCACATAACCGACCAGAAAAACGCATTTATGGATGATGGGCTTAATGAAGAAGAGGCAACTGACAAGGCAATTCTGGAAATGGGCGACCCTGTTATTGTCGGGGAACAATTAGACCGTGCTCACAGACCTCGACCTGATTGGCTACTGATTTCGATGGCAGCTGCTATGCTCCTTTTTGGGCTCGCTGTTCAGACTTGGATTGGACCTAATCATCTTAATAACGGGGCAGAGATGTTTCAAAAACAGATAATATGGGCAGGTATTGGAATCATTGTAATGTTTGTTGGATATTTTTTGGACTTCACAATCATTGGGAAGTACCCTAAGGTAATATTCTTTGGACTTTGTACAATAACGTTAGCTTCTTATCTGTATGAAGGTCATAGGATGGCCTCAGCTACTATATATCTTCTTTTGCTGTTTCCTATCGCTTTTGCAGGATTTGTTTATAGCATGAGAAATCAAGGGTATGGTGGATTTATCTTTTGTATGGTAGTTTCTTCAATTCCTGCATACTTATCGATATTCATTCTTATATACTTATCGAGAGCGCCATATATTACTGTGTTATTTCTAATTTGTATTTCCTGTCTTATTATTTTAACGGTGGCGGTTAAAAAGGGCTGGTTTAACGTAAGAAAATTATATGCAATACCCCTTATGTTTATTTCAACTGCCGTTGTCTTGTCGTCGATGTTTATCATGATGCCGGGTAAAGAATACATCAAAAACAGAATACTAGTGATGTTAAATCCCTTACTTGACCCGACAGGATCTGGATATATTTGGACTGTGGTACATCACTTTTTGTCCCATGCTCAGTTTGTCGGCCAGGGTTTGCCGATAAGTGGTTACAGCCAATATTCGTCATTAGAGATTTTGCCTGAAGTCAATACTGATTTTGTTTTAACTTACTTAATTTATAGACTTGGATGGATTGTACTTATAGGGATAATTTTAATATTTTCAGTGTTTATTGTACGAGCAATTCTTTTATGTAAGAAGCAAAAAGGAGTTCTAGGATTTTTTGTTTCGCTTGCTATTATCTCAACATTTACCGTTCAGTGTATGGTTTATATTAATTACAACTTAGGCTTACCGCTTATGCTTCCTCCAGTTTCGTTACCGCTAATCTCTTATGGAGGGCGAGCCCTAGTTACGAATATGTTCCTTATAGGGATTTTGTTTTCAGTATTCCGAACAGGCGATTTGGTGAGGGACAGAGCTGAGGATGCAACGGGAACAAGACGCTTTATTCAATTTGTTAATGGACAGATTATTATCAATATAAAAACTCGATAAAAGGAGATATTATCATAGTTTAATTACGTCGCATTCCTCTTGTTTTATGACGTAAGTAGATATAATGTAACGGAAATTATTTATAAACTTGGCATTTTGAGACGAATATTCGTCTCTTTTATTTTTTGTTGTTACACTTGAAATAATAAAAGGCTAATAGTAATATATCTTTAAGATATATTTAAAAGATATATTAAAAAATGTTAGGGGGAGAGCTTTAGTTATGAAAAGACAAAAATTTAGAAAGTTGATTTTAATAAGTGCAATGTTACTATTTCCCATAACTATATATTATTTTTCGCCTAACTTGATTATCCAAGGGGCAACGGAGGGTGTAGTAACTGGAAGTTTTATTGTATTTCTTGCAATGTTGGTAAGTTCAATTTTTTGGGGAAGATCATTTTGCGGGTACTTATGTCCTGCAGGTGGAATACAAGAATGTGCGATGCTTGTTAATGATAAAAGCCCCAGGCAGGGATGGAAAAATAATATAAAGTATGTAATCTGGCTGGTGTGGATAATAAGTATTGGCATTTGTTTTATATTTAGAAAGCAAGAGGTAACAATCGATTTTTTCTATATGACAGACCATGGAATATCTATAGCAAGTATATATGATTATGTTCTATATTACGGAGTAATGTTACTGATTTTTGTTCCGTGTGTGATATTTGGGAAGAGAATCTTTTGCCATTATTTCTGCTGGATGGCCCCGTTTATGGTCATAGGAAGTAAAATAGGAAACCTGCTTCACATTAAAAGACTCAAGTTATCCGCAGATAAAAATGCCTGCATAAACTGCCATATATGTAATAACTGCTGTCCCATGGGCATTGATGTAGCAGAAAAAGTTCAAGTGGAGAAGATGGATGACAATGAGTGTATCTTATGCGGATCATGCGTTGATAATTGTCCTAAAAAAGCAATTGCTTATAAAGTGAATTAAAGGAGAAAGAAAAAGTGAAAAAGACAAGGTATGTATTACTTGGATTACTTCAAGAAGAAAACTTAAGTGGATACGAAATGAAAAAGATTATAGATAAACGGATGTCTTTTTTTTGGCAGGAAAGTTTTGGTCAAATATACCCCGAAATTAACAAAATGGCAGAAGAAGGATTGATTGAGATTTGTAACACCGGTTTAGAAGAAAATATAAAACGGGAAAAAATAAGATATAAAATAACTTCCAAGGGTGAAAGAGAGTTAAAAAAGTGGATGGAAGAAGAAAATGAAAAGGAATCTGTAAGATCCGAATTCCTTTTGAAGATGTATTTGTCAACGCCTAACAATATTGAGGAAATGAAAAGGCATATAATTCGATTTAAAAAACAATCGGAAGAAAAACTGAAGCTGTTTAATTTATTCGAATCAGAGTTAAGTCAAATAATAGAAGTTCATAACAATCATAAGCAGATACTCTATGTATTAAATTTGGGCATATGTCAGGCAAAGTTATATATTGGCTGGAGTGAGAAGACTTTGAAGGATCTGGAAACGGAAAAGTAAATTTTTCTGGAGGTATTATAATGTTAGGCCATTTAGGATTTTCATATGTAGGCTTAATCTATTTATTGATGCTTTGGATTCCCAATACCATGTGGAGTAAGAATAAGCCAATAGACTATGATACTACCCAAGAAAATAAAATATTATTATTGTTTGAGCGTGTTGGACAAGCATGTTGTACTTGCAGCATACTGATTTTTAGCGATTTTAACATCAGGACTTTTTCAGCATGGAGTTTGTGGCTAATAGCATCATTTTTACTGATGATCCTTTATGAGATATATTGGGTTAGATATTTCACTAATGAGCATACGGAAAAGAATTTTTATCGCAGTATTTGTGGGATTCCCGTACCAGGTGCGAGTCTGCCTGTCCTGGCTTTTTTGCTGTTGGGCATTTACGGCGAAGTTATTTGGCTGATTGCATCAGCTATCATAATCGGTATAGGGCATATAGGAATACATATCCAGCATTTAAAAGCAATAAAATAATATAGCGGCATCCCAGTTTAATCTCTTCACATTAGGAAACAGACGGTTTCTAGCTAGAATGCTAAAAACCGTCTATTTTTGTGCTGGTGTTTTTAATTTAAATTATCACATTAAAATCAAATAAAAACAATTGAAAATAGATATAAACTATCATATAATTTGAGTAATATTAGTTTATGTTAGTTTATATTAGCTTGATTAAGAGCGTTTCATTTTCCGGTGCATATGAACTAGCAATTTAAAGATGACTTCACTTGTATTTATTAAGGTGGTGGTCGCTTGGAATTAAATTTAATGCGCCTTCTAGCTGAATGTCAGGAGGAAAATAAAGAAGTTGCTCTTATAACCGTAATTTCCTCTGAGAACGTGAAAAATTGCGTAACAGGGTCAATGATGTTAATTAACGAAAACGGTGAGACCCTCGCAGGCGGCATTGGAAACGAAATCTTTCAACAAAAAGCGATTAAACAAGGTCAGATCTGTATCAAAAGAGGTCTTTCGCGTAAGTCTTTAATCAGTGTTGAAAAGAACAGCGTTGAGATTTTTGTTCAAGCTTTTTGCAATGATGATCGTTTGATCATCATTGGAGCAGGTACACTTGCTCAAACTATATACAAACTAGCGAGAATATTAGGCTATCGCATTACAGTCGTTGATAACCGCCCGGAAATGCTGACGAAAGAAAGATTTCTGGGCGCGAATGAGTTGCTTTTGGGTGATATTATTGAAAATCTGGATTTGTGTACTATAACCGAGAATACAAATATTGTCATAGCAACGCATCATCATGAATTTGATGAACAGGCATTGCAAGCAGTTATTTCTTCACCTGCTCGGTATATCGGTGTCTTAGGAAACCGTCGCAGAGTGGCAGAATATTTCTCGAATTTAAAGCATTTAAACGTTGCGGAGGAGCTTGTGGATAGAGTATATTCTCCCATTGGGCTTGATCTGGGAGGGAGAAAGACAAGTGAGATTGCTTTAGCGGTGATGGCTGAGATTCAGGCCGTAAAATTTCAACGCAATGGCGGTTTCCTAAAAAAGGAGGAGTGTTAGTTTTGACGGATCATTTTGAAGAGGATATAGAAAAAGCGCACAAGTTTCATGGCCATGTCTGTACAGGGATTGTTTTTGGGGTCAGAATTGCCCGGGCGGGTCTCAATTATCTTGGAATTGAAGATCCTTCGAAAAACAAAGATTTTTTGGTGTACGTTGAAGCAGATCGCTGTATTGCCGATGCCGTACAATCGGTAACCGGATGTTCACTCGGGAAAAGACGGTTAAAATGGATGGATTACGGCAAAATGGCGGCAAGTTTCATCGATATCAACACGCAGAAAGGGATTCGAATCGTTGTTGATCATAAGCAAAGGATGCCTAGCGATGCAGACAATGTTACATTCTGGAACCAATTTTCCAATGAAGAGTTGTTCAGATTCGAACCGATAACGGTCGCCTTAAATCCGGAAGATTTGCCGAGCAAGCCCATAAGAAAAGCTACTTGTGAAATTTGTCAAGAAAAAATTTTGGACGGCAGAGAGCGGCAAAAAGATGGAAAAATATTATGCAAGGCCTGTGCTGACGGTGCTTATTATCAAAAAATCTAGGGAAAGGGGAAGAGAATATGTGGGCGCTTTATGACGACCTCATCAATTCAATCCCTGGGGATCTGACGGCCTTAGAGTGCATGCTTGGGGTCTCATGGACGCTTGTTCGCTCAGAAAGGGGGATCGGTATTGCCAAGACAATCAAAGGCGGCAAGAAAGGTTCAGGCCTCGACAATGTTACCGGAATGCCGCTGAAAAGGCTTGCAGGTTATGCAAAGTCCTGGAATATGCTTGAGGCCTCATTAGGTCAGGCAGCTCTCAATTCCGCCTTTAATCATCCCTCAGAGGTATTGACTATTACAGGGAAACCTGTTAACTCATCTTTTGATTCCGAAGGGGCTAATGCTTTTAAATTATTAGAACCAGAGATCTATGGTAAAAAAGTTGCGGTGATCGGTCACTTTCCTGAAGTTGAGCTGCTTCAAGAAAAATGTGAACTATCTATTTTGGAAAGAGATCCGCAAGGTGAGGATTACCCTGATCCAGCTTGTGAGTATTTGCTCCCGGAGCAAGATTTTGTTTTTATTACAGGAACAGCTTTTACAAATAAAACGATGCCTCGGCTTCTTGAGTTAGCTCAAAAAGCAAAGGTGATTCTCGTAGGTCCGAGTGTACCTATTTCCAATCTTCTTTTTAAATACGGGATCGATTATCTTGCAAGTTTTGTGGTTCTTGACCCAAAACTGATTTGGGAAGCGGGCCAGATAGGTAAAAAGATGGACATATTAAAGCATGGTGGACAAATGGTATGCATTCAACGCTAAGAAAATTAATTCTTGTCATATTGCCAATTGCCGCTTTATTATTTTCGTTTACAATTGGACGCTATGCCATAGCCATCCCCGATCTGCTCTCCACGATCTATCAGCATTTTTTTACGGGTAACCGGGGAACAAATTTGGATACCGTAGTGTTTAATATCAGGCTGCCGCGTATTCTTGCGGCCATGCTGGTGGGAGCGGCTCTATCGATGGCGGGGGCTGCTTATCAAGGAATGTTTAAAAATCCTCTTGTATCGCCGGATATCCTGGGAGCTTCAGCCGGTGCCGGACTTGGAGCCTGTTTGGCCATTTTCTTTGCAAAATCAGGAATGGTCATCCAACTTTCGGCCTTCTTTTTTGGATTGATCGCTGTCCTTCTTACCTATTTTATTAACCTTAAATTTAACTTTGAACCAACGCTGGGTTTAGTTCTCGGGGGGATGCTGGTGAGCAATCTCTTTGCTTCGGGAACTGGGGCTCTCAAATACTTTGCGGATGCGAATGATACCCTGCCGGCGATTACTTTCTGGTTGATGGGGAGTTTATCCTCTGTAAATAAACACGATCTGATTATGGCTTTAATTCCTATGGTTGTAGGCTTTATCACTCTTTTCTTAGTCCGTTGGCAGTTAAATGTGCTTGCGTTCGGTGAAGAAGAGGCACGAACTTTAGGGATTAACACCAAAAGGCTTCGCTTAATTGTGATTATCAGTTCGACTTTAATAACCTCAGCATCGGTCTCAATCTCTGGAATGGTAGGATGGGTGGGCTTAGTGATTCCGCATTTAACCCGTTCCATTGTCGGCCCCAATTATAAAACGCTTTTACCGGTTGCGTTTGTTCTCGGAGCAACGTATTTATTGCTGGTCGATGATTTAGCTCGCTGCCTTGGTACGGTCGAAGCTCCCTTGGGAATCTTAACATCTTTAATTGGTGTACCTTTCTTTGTCCTGATTTTTAAGAGAAATATAAAGGGGTGGAAGTAATGCTGGAAGTCAAAAATGTTTCATATAGTTATGGGCCTGGCAAAGTGCTTCATGATATCTCTTTTAAGGTCGAATCAGGGGAATTGATGTGTGTGCTGGGTCCTAACGGTTGTGGAAAAACGACCTTGCTAAAAAACATCCTCGGATTGTTGTCTCCGAGTGAGGGCTCTATTTGGATCAATGGCAAAGACGTACAAAAATTATCTTCGAAGAAACTGGCTCAAGTAATGGCATATATACCACAGGAGCATACTCCGCCTTTTCCCTATAACGTTTTTGATGTTGTTTTGATGGGGAGAACAGCGTATCTTCCCAGCAATCTTTCTATTCCAAATAAAAAAGATGAAGAGATTGCCCATGAAGCCTTAGCTATGCTTAATATTACATACTTAAAAGACAAAATTTATACCCAAATCAGCGGCGGAGAAAGACAACTGGTTCTGATCGCCCGGGCTTTAGCTCAGCAACCGAAGATTTTGATTATGGATGAGCCGACCTCAAGCCTGGATTTTGGTAAACAAAATGTGGTTCTGGAACATGTGCGGAAACTTTCCAAGAAAGGAATAAGCATTCTGATGGTTACTCATGATCCTGGACATGCTCTTTTTTGTGCGGACCAGGTTGTGACACTTAAAAAAGGACATTTATTAAAAATTGGAACCCCTCAGGAGGTGATATCTGAAGAATCCATGAAAGAGATGTATGATACTGACGTCAAAATCGGCAAGATCAACATGCCGGGCGAGAGAACGATCAGTGTTTGCATTCCTGTTCCTAAGCTTTCTGAAGTGGGTTTGAGCGCTTAAGAGTGTTGGGTCATTAATTCCAATAATATACAGTTCAAGAAAAGGAAGTGTTGTAATTGAGATTGACAAGAAAAAGCAAAATAGCTTTTTTACTACTCATCCTAGTGATGGTCTTTTCAATGTTGGTTACAGGTTGCGGCACCCAGACCGTCTCACAATCCCAGCAGCCAACAACCCAGACGATTACGGATCATGCCGGAAGATCAGTTACCATCCCTGTCCAAATCAGTAAGTGTTATTACACAAGCCCTCTGGGGATGATCATGGTCTATTCCCTTGCTCCGGATAAGATGGTTGGCTGGTCCATGCAGCTAACAGACAAAGAGAAGAAATATATCCCTGAAAAATATTGGTCTCTCCCATTCCTTGGCGGGCTTCAGATGAATGGTAAGATTAACACCGAAGAACTGGTTAAGGCTAAACCTGACGTTATTTTCTCTGTGGGTCCTGATCCAATGACCGATACGACGAAAAGTGATGCCGATAAACTTCAGCAGCAGCTTAACATTCCGGTTATCGTTGTGGATGGGGACATAAAAAGTACGGAAAAGGCCTATACCTTTATGGGGAAAATTCTTGGAGTTGAAGACAAGGCCAAAGAACTTGCTGCCTATTGCACGAAAACGATGAATGAGGTTACAGCCGCCACTAAAGACATTCCTGAAGATAAAAAAGTAAAAGTCTATTATGCCGAAGGTCCTAAAGGGCTGTCCACAGAGCCAAAAGGCGGAAGTCATGCCTTAGTCTTGGATTTAGTGAATGGCAATAACGTCGCTCAAGTTTCAGCAAAAGGCGGCAGCGGGATGAGCGATGTCTCCCTGGAGCAAGTTTTAAAATGGAACCCGGATGTCATTTTGTCCTGGGGAGTGGATGCCGGCGGTGCTTATGACCTCATTCGGACAAGCGGAGATTGGAAAAATATCAATGCCGTTAAGAATAACAGGGTTATTGAGATCCCTAATTACCCATTCAACTGGTTTGACCGTCCACCTTCAGTCAATCGCTTCCTTGGTTTGAAATGGCTGGCAAGTACCTTATATCCTGACAATTATCATGTCGATATGGTCAAAGAAGTTAAAGATTTTTATGCGCTGTTTTACCATGCCAATCTCTCTGATGATGACGCTAAAAGCCTGCTGAAAAATTCAGCTTTAAAAAGCTAATAAATAAACGGTGAGTAGCATGATCGATAAAAAAACGATGAATGAAGATAGTGTTGAAGAATATGACGGGATTGCGGAAGACATTTTTGGTCCTATCTATCCAATAATTGTAGGACAAATCACGGATAAGTGTAACATTACAACGGGCATTTGCTTGGATATTGGTTGTTGTGGGGGACATCTTGGAGTTGCGATGGCCCAGGCAACAAATCTCCAAGTGATTCTCATGGATAGGCTGGAAAATGCACTGAAAATAGCCGATGCACGGATTATCCAAAAAGGACTCCAGAAGCGGATGTATACGCTATTGGGAGATGTTCATCAAATCCCGCTGCCCAGCAACTCGATTCGGCTGGTGATCAGCAGAGGATCGGTACCGTTTTGGCAGGATAGGCCGCGTGCTTTCCAGGAGATATATCGAGTGCTGGCTCCCGGCGGAGCCGCTTATATCGGAGGCGGCTTTGGCAGTATAGAGCAGAAGGAGAGGATTGCGCAACTCATGAAGGAAAAAGATCCCTCCTGGGGAAAGGATAAAAAATACGCAGCCAAAGAACGACGCAAAGGGCTAGAAGAAGAAATGCATAAAGCAGGGATCGGAATTTATGAAGCCATCAATAATGAATCGGGTAATTGGATGTGCTTTAGAAAGCCAATAATAAACTAGGCTATAATAAAATTAGGGAGGCAAAGTTATGAAAAAAGTATTAGGATTAATTACGAGTTTGGTGTTAATGGTTTCTCTCGTGGGTTGTGGAGCAACCGGTCAAAATGCAGATCAGGCCAAAAATTCAGCGCCTGCCGCACAAAAAGAAATTACGATTTCTGCGGCTGCCAGTTTGCAAGACTCACTCACAGAAATTCAAAAAAAATATACCCAACAAAACCCCGGAATTAAGTTAACTTTTAATTTTGGAGCTTCAGGAACTCTGCAACAGCAAATCGAGCAAGGCGCACCGGCGGATCTCTTTATCTCTGCAGGAAAAAGCCAAGTGGATAATTTAGAGGCTAAGAATTTAACAACGAAAGAAAGCAGAGTCAATTTGTTAAACAATACCCTGGTTTTAGTTGTGGGCAAAGATAATACAAAGATTACGGCCATACAGGATCTTACAAAATCGGACGTAAAGCAGATTAGTATTGGAACACCGGAGTCCGTACCTGCCGGGAAATATGCCCAGGAATCATTAAAAAATCTTAAATTATGGGACGCCTTGCAATCAAAGATGGTTTTAGCTAAAGATGTTACCCAAGTTCTGAATTATGTAGAAACCGGAAATGTCGACGCAGGGTTTGTTTATGCTTCTGATGCAAAAGGGTCAACTAAGGTCAAAGTCGTTGCTACAGCACCGGCGGACAGCCATAGTGCCATTGTTTATCCTGCGGCTATTGTGGCCAGTACCAAGAATAAAGCGGAAGCGGAAGCTTTTCTTAAGTATCTGCAAGGCTCGGAAGCTCAACAAATTTTTGCGAACTACGGATTTCAGACCATCACGAAATAAGGGTTAAGAAATGAAAGATCTTAATTACCCTTGGATTTCTCGTCAAGAAACATTACGACGTATTCTCGAACGTTCGCAGTTTCAGCCCCGTGTGGAAATGATACCGGTAAGTGAGGCCTTGGATCGAATCACGGCCCGAGATGAGCTTTCTAAGAATACGCTTCCTAATGCCCCAACCAGCATGCTGGATGGAATCGCTCTTAAATCAAGCAATCTTGATGGGGGTATACCTAAGACGGATCATTGGCAATTAGGGAAAGATTATATTTTTAGCAATACCGGAGTGGGAATACCGGAAGAGTTCGATACAGTTGTTCTTATTGAAGATGTAAATGTTAATGAGAAAGGGAAATTATCGATTTCTTGTATTCCTGAAAAGGGGAAGAATATTCGCCCTGTTGGTGATATGATGAAAACAGGCGATGTATTGGTTCCGGCGTATGTACACCTGCGGTCAGCTCATCTTGGACTTCTGACCGCAGGCGGCATCGATAAAGTTGCCGTCCTGGAAAAACCAAAAGTAGCGATTCTGCCTACCGGTAACGAGCTGGTCCCGGCTGGGACCCAACCACCCCGTGGGAAAAATGTCGAATATAACGGCATGATGATCAAAGCTCAAGTTGAAAGCATGGGAGCTGAAGCAAAGCTTTATCCGATTACCCGGGATAACCCAGAGGATTTAATCAAAGTTATAGAGAATGCATTAGCCTGGGCGGATATCGTTATTCTTAATGGAGGAAGTTCTAAAGGAAGCGATGACAGGGCTATCGAAGTACTCGAATCGGTCGGTGAAGTCCTGGTCTATGAAGTTGCTTATGGCCCAGGAAAACATACGACGATGACGATAGCAGGTCATAAACCCATTGTAGGGACAGTGGGACCAACAATTGGGGCTGAATATGCTGTAGATTGGTATGTCGCACCTTTAATCAACAAGTACCTCCATCAGCCAACGGTTAAACCGCGACAATTGAAAGTTAAACTTTTGAAAGAGATTAAGGCACCAATGCCCTTTGATTTTTATGCACGCATGGAGGTCAAACCCATTGAAGGCGGATTTGCGGCGAAACAAATTGGAAAATCAGCCCCCCTCGTTCAGCAAATGATGGCCGATGCCGTTTTACACATCCCGGGAAAGATTAAAGCCTACGCGGCGGGAGAAATGATCGAAGTGGAACTAAAATGCCCGATTGAATGGATCGAAAGGAAAGTGAGTCATGAATTTTGATTGGAATTCGAATACCATCCGATGGTATCAGGAAGCAAATGAGTATTCGGGTTTCTTCAAAAATCTTGCAGGTGTAATTGCTCCCGGATTAGAGGGGTATTCCTCTTTCTGTGACATCGGCTGTGGTTTAGGGCTCATCGATTTGGAACTAAGTAAAAGCATCCATAAGATCACTTGCGTTGATATTAACAGGGAAGCTATTGAGGCTTTAAAAAAGAGCATCAAGGTAAGAAACGTTACAAATATTGAGCCGCAAGTCATGGATTGCCAAGATATTAAAAATCATTGGGATATCATTTTTACCAGCTTTTTTGGCAGTCATGAGCTAGAACATTTTTTACCCCACTGTAAAAAGCTTATTGCAGTGGTCAGTAAGAAAAAAGAAGCTCAACTCTATCCGGATAAATATCGGAGCTTCCATAAAAAGACGGCAGAAGAGGTTGAGCAGGAATTGACGCAAAAGGGAATAACGTATTCTGTAAAATATGTATCTTTTGAGTTCGGGCAACCGCTTCTTTCCAAAGAGGACGCTCAAAATTTTGTTAAAACTCAGGCTCATGGAATCAATGTAGAGGATTTAGAGGGTTTTCTATCCCAGCATCTTCAAGAAACAGGGGAGTCAAAATATCCATACATTATCCCCCGGACAAAGTCGATGGGTATTTTTGAAATTGATGGAGAGCTATAAACAGATGCATATATTTCTGACCGGCGAAATACAAATCGGGAAAAGTACGGTGATTGCTAAAACACTTGCACTTTTGAATGTAATTCCCGGAGGCTTTAGGACTTACTTTGGTCCGGATAGAGGATGTTCTGACAAATTGCTCTATATGAATTCTGCCGCCGGTTCGAAGCTTTTCAAGGAAGAGAATGTTATTGTGCGTTTTAGCAAAGGTCAACCTCCCCAGGTCCTAGCAGAGAAATTTGATACTTATGGTACTGAACTCATAAGGTCTGCCAGGGCCAACTCAAACTTGATTGTGATGGACGAATGTGGAAGCTTGGAGCGCGACGCGCTTGTGTTTCAAAAAGAAATTATGGATACCCTGGAGGGTAGTATACCTGTATTTGGGGTAATAAAGCTAGCTAGCAGTGGGTGGACCGATAGGATCAGAAATCATTCGAAAGTAAAGCTAATTACCGTTACTAAGGAAAATAGGGATGATCTTCCTCAAGTACTGAGTCATTATTTTGGAGCCATTCTATAGATAATAACTCATGTATACTGTGTTATTTTATAAAACCTCTAGGCAAAGAGGTCTTTTTCGCATATAATCAACACATACCTTTTCGAAAGAGAGATTTATTCACTTTTGTTACAGGATATGGCAATGGTGCTGTATGAAAGTCTGGGCTTTCCGGATTTTTCTACGGCGTTTTTTGATTTATTCTAATTCAGGTTAAGTGATAGAAAAGAGAACGAGATATTTTACCTTGTTAAAACGTGTGGCTTCGGTCACCTTATATCGTAGGCAGCGAATCCTTTGAGATTTGAAGTGCAAGAGTGTTTAAGAGAGCCTTTTTCAGACTGATTCAGTCTGCTAAGACTCTCTTTTTAATTATTAAGATTTATTTTTCGTAGCATGGGCACTGAGTCATTTGACTTGGAGTGAAAAAGAGTTTAAGAGAGCCCCAATCCAGTTTTGTGATTTGGGGCTCTCTTTTTCTATCGGAAGGGTGGTGGTTATCTTCTTGATCAGGGATTATGCCATTGTGCAGCAAATCCAATCTAATGCCGAGCGCGTCTAAAATTGAAGGAGGAATTGAGAAATGAAAATGATTCGATCCATTATCCGGCCTGAGAAAGCTGAAACCGTTTCTGAAGCTTTAGCTGAAGCGGGACTTACGTCCTTGACGAAAATGCATGTTTTTGGACGTGGACGTACGAAAGGAATTCGTATCGGGGACGTTGTCTACGACGAGTTTCCCAAAACTTTATTGCTTATGGTTGTCGAGGATGAAAAATTGGACCAGGCTTTAGAAATCATTCTGGAAAAAGCAAAAACGGGTTCAATGGGTGACGGGAAAATTATGATTACGGAAGTTGAGGAAGCCTATACGATAAGCACGGGTATGAAGGGGTTGTAATTATGAAGGAAATTATCGCCTTTATTCGAAGACACCAAGTTCCTGCGACCAAAAAAGCGCTGGAAGATGCAGAATTTCCGGCCCTTACCTTACAGAGCGTAGAAGGCCGCGGCAAACAAAACGGAATTGGGGGATGGGCGGCGGAAGTTGATCCTGAGCTGACCAAGGTCATGAAATCACCGATGGCTGCTGAAATGAGAATTAGCTGGATTCCAAAGCGGATGCTCAGATTAGTCGTCCAGGATGATGAGGTAGAAAAGGCAGTGAACATCATTATTCAGGCGAATAAAACAGGACACACGGGAGATGGGAAAATCTTTGTATGTCTGCTGACCGAAGTCATTCGGGTGAGAACGAATGAAAAAGGTCGAGATGCTGTCATATAAAACAAAAGAAACATGAGGAGATGTTTGTTATGAGACAGGTTGCTATTTATGGTAAAGGCGGAATTGGAAAATCAACGACGACTCAAAACACAGTTGCTGCGTTAGCGGAAATGGGAAAGAAGGTTACGATTGTCGGATGTGACCCTAAGGCGGATTCTACACGGTTAATTCTTCACAGCAAAGCTCAGGCAACGGTTATGGATTTAGCCCGGGAAAGAGGAACAGTTGAAGACCTTGAACTGGATGAAGTTCTTATGAAAGGTTATGCTAATATCCGCTGCGCTGAATCCGGCGGACCTGAACCAGGAGTAGGATGTGCCGGACGTGGTGTTATCACCGCGATCAACTTCCTTGAAGAAAACGGAGCCTATAATGAGGCGGATACCGATTATGTTTTTTATGATGTTTTAGGAGACGTTGTTTGCGGTGGATTTGCAATGCCTATTCGTGAAAATAAAGCTCAGGAAATTTACATCGTAACCTCCGGCGAAATGATGGCTATGTATGCTGCCAACAACATTTCGAAAGGGATTTTAAAGTATGCGCTCACAGGAAGTGTCCGGCTTGGCGGGTTGATCTGTAACAGCCGTGTGGTTGACAAAGAATATCAGCTGATTGAAGAATTGGCGAAACGCCTCAATACTCAATTGATTCACTTCTTACCTCGGGATAACCAAGTTCAGCGTGCAGAATTGCGGAAGATGACGGTGATTGAGTATAGTCCAGAACATCCACAAGCGGATGAGTACCGGGCTTTGGCCCATAAAATCGATACTAACCAGGATCTTAGAATTCCTACCCCCATTGCTATGGAAGAATTAGAAGAACTGCTCATGGAATATGGCATTTTAGAAGAGTAGTTTGGTTCAAGTATTCAAAGGAGGGCTCACCATGAATTCTGTTAATCAAATTAAAGAAACGGTTGAAGAGGTCCTCAAACTCTATCCGGAGAAGGCCCTTAAAAACCGAGGTAAACACATTACGGTCAAAGATGAAAGCTGTGAAGGGTGTGCCCTTAAATCGAATTCCAAAACAGTGCCGGGAGTAATGACGGCTCGTGGTTGTTCGTATGCGGGTTCTAAAGGCGTGGTTTTTGGTCCGATCAAAGATATGATTCATCTCTCCCATGGACCGGTCGGCTGCGGGTTTTATTCCTGGAGCACCCGACGCAACTTAGCCGATGGAACGCTAGGGGTTAATAACTTTGTACCCTTTCAATTCACCTCTGATTTTCAGGAAAATGATATTGTTTATGGCGGAGATAAAAAGCTGGAACGAATTTTACGTGAAATGGTAAAGCTCTTTCCAGAAGCCAAAGGAATCTCAATTCAATCTGAGTGTCCGGTAGGGCTAATCGGAGACGATATCGAGAGCGTGGCTCGTCGATTATCGAAGGAACTTGATCTGCCGGTTGTACCTGTCCGTTGCGAAGGATTCCGCGGAATCAGTCAGTCCTTAGGCCATCATATCGCGAATGATGCTATTCGTGATTATGTCTTAGGAAAAGGCACTCGTGAAGATGTCGGGCCTTATGACGTAAGCTTGATCGGAGATTACAATATCGGCGGAGATGCTTGGGCGACCAAGAAAATCCTTGAAGAAATCGGGTTAAAGGTTAAGAATGTCTGGACCGGCGATTCAAATTTGGAAATGCTTCAAACTGCACATCAAGTCAAACTCAATCTTATTCACTGTTATCGGAGTATGAATTATATTGCCAAATATATGGAGGATAACTATCAAATTCCCTGGATGGAAGTTAACTTTTTCGGGCCGACGAAGATTAAAGAATCGCTGCTGAAAATTGCAGACTTCTTTGATGAGACCATTCGGGAAAACGCGAAAAAAGTTATCGCGAAATATGAAGCACAAATGGCTAAAGTTATTGAAACCTACCGTCCCCGTTTAGAAGGGAAAAAGGTAATGCTCTATGTCGGCGGACTTCGACCGCGACATATCATTGGAGCCTATGAAGATCTCGGAATGGAGATCATTGGCACCGGTTATGAATTTGCACACAACGATGATTATGAGCGAACCTTCGAAAAGCTGGAAGACGGAACCTTGATTTATGATGATGCCTCAGCGTACGAACTTGAAGAATTCGTGAAAAAATTATCCCCTGATCTTGTGGGTGCAGGAATTAAAGAAAAATATGTCTTTGAAAAAATGGGAGTGCCTTTCCGGCAAATGCATTCTTGGGATTACTCAGGACCTTATCATGGTTATGAAGGTTTCCCGATCTTTGCCCGGGATATGGATATGGCGATCAACAGTCCGACCTGGAAGCTTGTTGAAAGTCCTTGGAGAGGTAATGTGATAAAGGGGGTGGCAGCACGATGAGCGCTCAATCAACAGCAGAATGGATCAATACCAAAGAATATCAGGATTTAAACTTTGCGCGGAAGGACTTAGTTATCAATCCGGCTAAGGCATGCCAACCGTTAGGAGCATTAGTTTGTGCCTTGGGAGTGGAAGGCTGTCTTCCCTTTGTTCATGGATCTCAGGGGTGTGCCGCTTATTTCCGGAATAATTTATCACGACATTATCGTGAGCCGATTTCCGCTGTATCGGATTCGATGACAGAGGACAGTGCCGTCTTTGGCGGACAAAAAAACCTTATTGATGGTATGGAAAACGCCTATACACTTTACAAGCCCAAAATGATGGCGATTTTTACAAGCTGCATGGCTGAGGTCATCGGTGATGATATCAACGCTTATGTTGATAAAGCTCGCCTTGATGGTGTTATTCCTGAAGATTTTCCAATCGCTCTTGCTCATACCCCTAGTTTTAAAGGTTCGCATATTACGGGCTATGACAACATGCTCAAAGGGTTCCTTCAAGAATTAGCTAAACCTCGGAATGAGCAGGAACTGAATGATCGTCTCTATGTCGTTTCCGGTTTTGATCCTTCCCCGGCAAACCTTAGAGAAATCAAGCGTTTGCTCGGAAAAATGGGAGTAGAGTATACCTTACTCCCCGACTACAGTGATGTCGTCGATTCCCCGAATACAGGGACCTTTGAGATGTATCCGGGAGGAACGCCGATGAATGAAGTGGTGGATGCCTTAAATGCCGAAAGTTTCCTCTTCCTTCAATCATACTCCACATCGGTAACCCGGAAGTATCTTAAAAAGGAGAATGTTCCCTTAGAAATGATATCCATGCCGATGGGAATTTCCAATACGGATCGTTTCCTTATGAAGGTTTCCGAGATGACAGGCAAAGCCATTCCTGCAGAGATTGATGAAGAGCGCGGGCGAGTTGTTGATGCTGCGACAGATGCTCATCCTTATATTCATGGTAAGCGGTTTGCACTTTTCGGTGATCCGGACGTACTTTTAGGCACCGTGAACTTCTTACTTGAAATGGGTGGAGTCCCGGTTCATATTGTTTCAACCAATGGTACGCCAGCGTTTCAGACCGAAATGGAAGAACTGCTTGATTCCAGCCCATATGGCAAATCGGCAACTGTTTACGTAGGAAAAGATCTATGGCATTTGCGTTCTTTGCTGATCAATGATCCGGTTGATATGCTGATCGGCGATTCGCACGGGAAATATGCCGCCCGTGACGCGGGTATTCCTTTGGTTCGCATAGGCTTTCCCATAACCGACCGTGTAAATCTTCATCGTTATCCGACCGTGGGTTATGAAGGAACGTTAAACCTTATCACAATGATTGCGAATGCCTTCCTCGATGAGAAGGATCGTAATTCGGATAATGCTCATTTCGAGCTGTTACGGTAGGTTTACAAAGTGCTGGGGTCGTGTAGCTTCTCGTACATCCGTTCACTCAACTGCTCCAGGGCTGGCACACTTGCTTCCGTGGGAGCTCTGCCAAACCCTTCTGCATTTCAGCATGTGAACCACTGGCGTCGCTACCCCACGGAAGCAGCGTGCGCCATATCCTCCTCGAGGATAAGTCAACTATGGTTTGCGTTTCGTTCCTCAACTCAAACCAAGTTTCCTATACCGCCCTTTCGCAAATCGTTCACTACTGTACGAGAAGCTACGCTTATAAGCATCTACACATGTAGCAAACTTATCGACATTTTAGTCCACTTACGTAAATCTCTCAATTTTTAAAAGGGGGTGACTCGTATGTTTGTTAAACTCTCGAACCTTGAATTAAAGGATGAAGAGGTCATGGAGAAAGGGGCGCCTAAGCTCTGCATGCGGGCCCTCCCAGGTGAAGGGGCGGAACGCAGCTGCGCTTTTGACGGAGCACGAGTCGTGCTTATGCCCATTACGGATGCAGCTCATGTCGTTCATGGACCCATTGCCTGCGCCGGCAACTCTTGGGATAACCGGGGAGCTCGTTCCTCGGGCTCCCAGCTCTTCCGGCGGGGCCTGACGACAGATCTTCTGGAGAATGATGTTGTTTACGGAGGAGAGGAAAAACTTCATTACGCTTTAAAGGAGATTGCGCAAAAGCATCATCCCAAGGCTATCTTTGTGTACAGTACGTGCGTTTCTTCATTAATCGGGGATGATACGGAGCATATTTGCCAGCAAGTTGAAAAAGATCTGGGAATACCGGTTATTCCTGTTAATGCTCCGGGATTTCTCGGTGATAAAAATATCGGCAACCGGATTGCCGGCGATGTTCTTCTTAAATATGTAATCGGCCATGAATTAGAGCCAAGTACCCCATATCAAAAGAATCCGAGATCCATCAATTTGATCGGGGAATATAACATTGCCGGAGATCTCTGGGGGGTTATACCGGAGTTTGAAAGTCTGGGAATTTCGCTTCAAGCGGCAATTACCGGGGATGCAAAATTTGATGAGATCCGTTCAGCACACCGGGCGTCTTTGAATGTTCTCGTCTGTTCCAAAAGTTTGACCAACCTTGCTCACCAGATGCAGCGCCGCTGGGATATTCCTTGTATCGATGCTTCCTTTTATGGCATCCAGGAAACTTCAAATGCGCTTTTAAATATTGCCAAGGCCTTGGGGGATCCTGAATTGTTTTTAAAAACACAAAAGTATGTTAAAGAGCGGGAAACATTCACTCGTACAAAGATTGCTCACTATAAAGAAAAACTGGCAGGAAAGACAGCTATTCTATTTACCGGCGGTATCAAGACCTGGTCCATGGTATCCACCTTAAAAGAGTTGGGAATTCAGGTTCTTGCAGGGGGTACTCAGAATTCTACGCCCGAAGATTTTAAGAGGATGAAAGCGATGATGGATCCTACCGCTCATATTATTGAAGACACCAGTGCGGATGGTTTCTTGAAACTGATCAAGGAAAAGAAACCGGACTTGATTGTTGCCGGAGGAAAAACAAAATACCTCGCCTACAAAACCAAAACCCCATTTCTCGATATTAACCATGGTCGCAAGCGTGCTTATGCAGGATATCAGGGCATGATTACTTTAGCCCAAGCTGTGGACAGAACCGTATTCAGCCCCGTCTGGGATTTACTCAAGCAGCCCTTGGGAGAAGGAGGGAGCCGGCCATGAGCAAGGAACGCCATTATGAAGGAAATCCGCAAAAAAATAGCCCGGCTTTAGGGGCGACAGTAGCTTATTTAGGAATCAATGGGCTTCTTGCACTGCTTCATGGTTCACAGGGCTGTTCAACATTTATTCGCTTGCAGCTGAATCGGCACTTTAAGGAACCTATTCCGCTTAACTCAACGGCACTGCTGGAAGATACGGCGATTTTCGGAGGCTGGGAGCATTTGAAAAAAGGGATTGCTAAAGCAATCGACAAATTCCAACCGGGTATCATTGGTGTAATGAGTACGGGACTGACAGAAACGTTCGGAGATGATTTGCAGAGCGCTCTTCAGGAATTGCGCCAAGAAAGGCCTGATTTAAAGAATTTTCCCGTTGTCTTAAGCCGCACGCCGGATTATGTCGGTTCTATGCAAGAGGGTTATCTAGAAACCGTGTTATCTCTTCTTGCTACGCTTAGTCCACCCGCTCCAGAAAATAAAAAAAGCGATTTATCCATCCCAGGTTTCCAACCGGCTATTGCTCTTTTCCCAGGAATTCATCTCACTCCAGGAGACGTGGGTGAACTGAAAGATATCGTTAGTCTGTTCGGATTCCGCCCTATTGTTGTTCCCGATGTTTCGACTTCTTTGGATGGGCATACAGAGCTTGAACCTGCTCCCGTAGTTCAGGGAGGAACAACTCCGACGGATATTCTTCAGCTGCCAAAATGTCAAGCCGCCTTTTCTTTTGGCCTAAGCATGAAGAAGGTTGGAGCATACTTTCAAAAAAAATATGAGATTCCCCATATCAATATTCCTTCCCTTACTGGGTTAAAAGCGACGGATAATTTTGTTCTTGCTTTAGCCGATGTGGCTCAAAAACCCATTCCAGCTAAACTTCGCCAACAACGAAGCCAGCTTCTTGATTTTTTCGCGGATTATCACGACCAGATTGGCGGCAAGCAAATTGCCGTTGCCCTGGAAACCGATCTTCTCTACACGTTAGGGACAGCCTTGCAGGAAGTTGGAGCCAAAGTCTCAGTCGCCTTAGGAGCGACAGAACATGGATTTAAGGAATTCCCTTCATCCATTCCCGTTCAGATGGGAGACCTTGAAGACCTGGAAGACCTTGCGGGCGGAAGTCATTTGATCATTGCGAACTCCAATGGACGGCAAACAGCGGCGGCACTTCACCTCCCTCATTTGCGAGCGGGACTCCCGGTGTTTGATCGGGCAGGTGAAAACTTAAAGGTATGGATCGGCTACCGTGGATCGAGGCAATTCTTAGTCGATACTCTCAATACAATGGCAGGTTAGGAGGAGCAGGAGATGATAAAAGTTGCATTCTGCAGTGAGGATTCGGAACATATCGATGCTCACTTTGCAAAAGGCTCCCAAATCGTAATTTATGAATTCGGTCCATCATCTTATCAGATGGTCGATACAAAATATTTTGATCCATCGATTCCCATAGATGAAGAAGATGATAAAGTAAATCTTCGAATCAACGCGGTTAAAGACTGTTCAATTCTGTATTGTACTCAGATTGGGGGACCGGCAGCTGCTCGATTGATTCAGCAAAAAATTCATCCTCTGAAAACTGAACCAGGAACAAAGATTGAAGAAGCAGCCCAAAAACTGCAGAACCTTCTTATTAAAAATCCACCCCGCTGGCTGCAGAAGAAACTGTAATATCATTGGAAGTATACTCATTGTTAAAAGAGGAGGGTGAAAGAATTTGAGTCCGATAAGTTATCAGACTTTTGGCGGACATCCGTGGACTCCCCGGTTTGTCGAAGTTATAGATCATGAAAAATGCTTGGGATGCGGCCGATGTGTTAAAATCTGCGGCCAGCATTGCTTAGGTTTAGAAAGTTATCATGATGACGAAGATACCGAGCGGTTTGTATCTGCAATTATGGAAAAAGAACAGTGCATTGGCTGTCAAGCATGCAGCCGGGCCTGTATTCGAGGCTGCTTCACTTTTAAGGCGCTGGCATGAAGAAAGCATATAAATCTGCTAAAAGACATGTAAGAGTGGTTTCTCCCCTTCGAGGATAAGTCGACTAAGGCTTAAGTTTCGAACCTTAACTAAGCCAGTCTCCTATATCGCACAGAAGCAAACGATTTTCGCAGAGGGGCGATATGGTGCACGAGGCTTTCGTAGCTTAGCGTAGCCACTGGTTAACTTCAGGTATTACCCTAAGGTTTGGCACGAAAGTGTCCGGTGGACATTTTCGCTCGAAGCGGCTATCTCCAAAGAATGCTTATCCGCTGAAGATAGCTGCTACGAAAGCGAGTATGCGAGTCCTGGAGCGGCTAAGTAAGCGGATGTTCGAGAAGCTACACGACCCGGATTTTTTAATAACAAAAATGAAAGATTACTTAAATTATGGAGGTGTTGAATATGGACAGCTGCTGTCAAGATTTAATTCAAGAATCCACAAACACTCGTCTGAATCAAGGTCATCCTTGCTTCTCTACAGGCAGACATCAAAAAGCGGGTCGAATCCATTTAGCCGTGGCGCCCGCCTGCAACATCTCCTGTAATTATTGTGTTCGTAAATTTGATTGTGCGAATGAGTCGCGTCCTGGTGTAACAAGTAAAGTTCTTAAACCTGAGGAAGCTCTGCAGCGTGTTATTGAAGCGAAACAATCTTCGATGGGGCAATATTTAAACGTCGTTGGAATTGCAGGCCCTGGAGATCCTTTGGCTAACCCGTCTACTTTTAAAACACTGGAATTAGTCAAGGAACATTTTCCTGAACTGATTCTTTGCCTAAGCACAAACGGGCTTCTTCTTCCGGAAAAAATAGATGATTTGGTAAGAATTGGCGTATCCCATCTTACCGTGACCATTAATGCTATAGATAAAGCTACTGCCTCGGCAATTTATAGTTATATCAGATGGAAAGAACACACGTATATCGGGTTTGATGCTGCGCATATTCTTCTTCAAAATCAGTTGGAAGGGGTGAAGCTTGCTTCACAGGAAGGTCTGACCGTAAAAGTGAATACTGTAGTTATACCTGGGTTAAATGATGCCGGAATACCCGATTTAGCTCGTGAAGTCAAAAGGAGAGGGGCAGATCTGTTAAACCTAATGCCTCTAATTCCTCAGGCAAAATTTGCGCATCGGGTACCACCGTCCCATGAACAAATACAAGAATTAAGAAAACAGGTGGCTCCGATCCTTCCACAGATGACGCATTGTCAACAATGTCGGGCTGATGCGATTGGGTTAGTTTAAGGAGGGAAACCCATGTCAGATGAGGTATGGCTTTGTGATACAACTCTAAGGGATGGTGAACAGGCGCCAGGGGTAGCCTTTACGTATGCTGAGAAAGAGAAAATAGCAACTTGCCTGGCAAGTGCCGGAGTTACTGAATTGGAAGTCGGGGTTCCTTCAGCAGGCCCCGACGAATTAGAGGCCATTACAAAATTGGTAAAGCTGCGCTTGCCGACCCGGATGAGTACTTGGAATCGGGCAGTTCCCGGTGACCTTGAAGCAAGTTTTCAGACTGGAGTTAAAGCGGTAGGAATCAGCATCCCGGTATCAGATCAGCATCTGCAGCATAAGGTGAATAAAAGCCGGGCATGGGTTATGGAAATTATGGGGGAATGTGTCAGCCTCGCTAAAAAGGAGGGTAAATACGTATCCTTAGGACTTGAGGATGCAAGCCGCGCAGATACAGATTTTCTTTTAGAAGTTGCCCAAGAAGCTGAGCTGTTGGGTGTTGATCGAATTCGTTTTGCGGATACTCTAGGTGTTCTGGATCCATACGGGGTTTATCTTCGCTTTTCCTCTATCGTTCAAAAAGTCAAGATTCCTTTTGAACTGCATGCGCATAATGATTTAGGAATGGCTACGGCTAATGCGATTACAGCTATTCGGTGCGGATTTAAAGCAGTGAGTGTAACAGTAGGGGGACTAGGGGAAAGAGCAGGTAATGTTCCGCTCGAGGAAGTTGCGGTTGCGCTTAAGTATATTTTAAATCGGCCTGCAGCCTTCGATATCCGTCGTATCAAATCAGTCTCTTCACTCGTCAGCATGATTACGCGTCGGGAGATTCCACGGTCTAAGCCGATCATTGGGGCTGATGTTTTCACGCATACATCTTCCGTCCATCTTGATGGGATAAGAAAGGATATCGAGAACTATCAATCCTTTCCTCCGGAAAGTGTTTCCCGCAAACACAAGATGGTTATGGGCAAATACTCAGGAATGAAGGAACTTAATGGATTATTAAAGGCGGAAGGGGTTTCCATGGATGAGCATCAGCGTTTGGAGCTTCTCATTCGAATCCGTTTGCTCAGCAGTCACAAAAAAACTCCCCTTGAAACCTCCGACATCCTTTCCATGATTAAAGGCTCAGCTAAAATCTAAAGAAAAGAGGTGCTCAAGTTGAGTCTGTGGATTATCTTCGGTTTAGGGTTGATTATCGTTTGGAAGGGTACACCTTCATGGTCAAAATGATAGGCAGTTTAGAAATAACCAAAAGCCGTGTGTAAACCTTAATAGGAAGGTGACACACGGCTTTTTATTTTACGGGTTCTGTCCGTTTAAAACCTTAAATATCATATAATTCTTATTTAAAGGAAGTTCAATACAATTCATTTGAGCCTATGTTATAATATGGAATATAAGTAAATCTTAAGTTCGTGCACAATTATAGGATAATGCGTTGCAAATTTGTAAAGATGGTAACGGGAAAAAATAGGGGGAGACGAGAACTTATGTTAATACCTATATTACTAGGGGTCATTGGTTTGGTATGTTTAGGATTTTCTATATTTCTTTATAGAAAATACAAAGAAAATCATAAATTTCAAATTTTTATTTTCTTTATGTTTCTTCTCTTAACCTCATTGTTCCTGATTATCATGGCGTTAAAGTATGTAAACCCCAATTAAGAACTATGTCATATTATTCTTAAAATGTGTAATAAGCTTATTTGCAAAAAATTTAAATCAATGGAGATGCTAGATAGAGCATAGTAAGAGAGGAAGACCAAATAATGGTCTTCCTCTCTGTGTTTCTGTTTCTTATAAGTAAAATTCCTAAGTCGATTTGATATTTTGATTAGTGTGAGCAAGTTGATGCGAATTTAAATGTGATTCGTTGTCTTAAACTCCTTAACGAAACTTGTTTTTTTATTTGGGGGTTATTTATTTTGCACCTTGCGTAGTATACGTTTTTCCCGAAGATCCTATTGTAAAGCGGATTAAGCCAAGAAGCAGCACAGCTGCCATAGATGCAAGATAAATCATACGGATCTCAGGAATCTCTGTATCCGTTCCAAGAACATAACCGTGGATAAACGTCATAAAAAATGTAGGATAGGATAAAAGATGAAAGGCATGCCATGTTTTTTTAGAAATCTTAGGGCGAAAATCTGAGGTAAGGACCAGGAGGACCATACCATAAGCGGACAGAGTACCGAGACCATTCAAAATGGGGGAGTTTTGAGCGGTAAACGGGATGAGAATTTCGCCCCAGGAAAAGGGCATATAGGGATCAATTATGGTTATAACACCATGAGACAGCCCCAAAAGCATTCCATAGTTAGTTAATGATAAGTGAAGCTTAACCAGATTTCGTTTGATAATCGAATTGAGTCCAGAAATGCTTGACATAATTCCTGTGCAGATTCCGATTGCAATCAGGATATAGGCTGCAATGCCTAAAAAGCGGAGGATTTGCCATAGGGGCAAGCTAAGTATCCATTGTGCCATATTTTCACCTCAGGATAAATTAAAAATTAAAGTAAGGAGCCTTTAGATCGCGCCATAATTTACCGAGAGAGGACTTCTCTCCATAAAAATAAGTCTCTTTGTTTTTGGTAAAGAGCAAAGCTTCATAGCCGCTCGTATTTTGCGCAAAGAGCTCAAGCCCTTTGTTGAGTCCAAGAATGCAAATGACCTTCGTCCAAATCTCGCATTCAATAACATCTGGACCCGTGATTGTGCATTGAACGGTATCGCTTATGCTGGGCCGCATCGTACGCGGGTCAATTAAGTGATGCATAGGACCTTGTGCGGTTAACCACTGTCGCCCTAGTTTACTGGAGGTTGCAACTGAACCTGTTTCAAGAGCGATAATGCCAATATCTTGGCTGGGCTGCCAAGGATCCTCAACTCCAATGAGCCAAGGTTCACCTGTTTCTGAAGAATTTCCCCAAGCATAGAGATCTCCGCCCGCGTTGACGAAGCCTCGCTTGATTTTTAATTCATGCTTATATTTCTGAGCTAAGCGCTTAACCGCCCAGCTTTTTACGATTCCGCCTAAATCTATCTCTGCTTCGGCAGGAAGTTGCAAGGAATGAGCTGTGGGGTCGAGAGTTATGGTGAGAGTAATGCCAGGACTGCTCGAAGCGCAATGATTAGACTGATCAAGAGAGGAGCTAGCCATTGAATATTCACTCTGGGGCAGTTTGACCAAGTCCCTATTTTTATTGCCGAGTTTTTCGAAGGAAGTATCATAACCTGTGCTTTCTAAAGCATTTAAAATAAGAGGGTTAAAAATTCCATGGGTCATCTGTTGGTATTTTTCAGCTAAAAGGAGGACTTCCAGCATCAGATCTGAAATGGAGGTTTGCTTGCCTTTTGAAGTGTTGATATAAGTGAGCTCGCTATCTGTGCGAAAGCGGCTGAACTGCTTTTCTATGCGCTCAAACCAAATTTGGGCGAGAAGCTCCAGAGGCGGGAATTTTTCTTTTTCACACCATAGCATAATCTCTATATCGGTATTTAGAGCATATATAGCTGCGGATTGAAGAGTCTCACGTGTATCTAGTGTGAGGTTTGCTGCCATGAATATAACGTCCTTTCACTGAAAAACAGAACAGCTGGCTAGGAACGCCGGCTTCGTGTATGGGGGGAAACAGCACCTTGAGAGGGAGTGCTTGGAGCTTGATTAAAAGAGTTCGCGGAATTGGAATTGCTGTCATTGAATTGCGAGTTGGTTTCAGGCGGATAGGGTTTTGTGCCGTTGGGATTCTGGAAAGAGCTTGAGGAGTCGGAAGAAGCAGAAGAGTTCTGGGAGCCAGAGAAATTTGAACTATTTAAGCTTCCTTCGTTGGAATTAAAGGAATCAGTATTTGATTGAGTTTGAGAGGAAGCAGTAAATACTGCCTGATCAAAGGAAGGACTTGCTTTTATCCCATTAAGAAGAATAACGACACCTAACATGCCAGCCAACCCGAGTTCCCATTTTAGTGACTTTAAATTTTTCATAAGACCTCCGTGGAATTTAAGACTATGTAAACACGAACTGCTGCTTAGCTTTTTTGTTTTATTTAAGCTAAGCAGCAGCGGTTAGTTACAGCTCTATTGATTGGAATTGATTTCACCGAGTGTAGCCTGAACTACTTGACTTTTTCCGCTGCGGACAAAGGTCACACTGATTTTATCGCCTACTTTATATTTATAGAGCTCACGAACTAAATCACTCGAATTTTGAATAGTGGTATCGTTAATTTTGGTGATGACGTCTCCTTGCTTAATTCCAGCTTTGTCGGCTGGGCCCCCGGAAGTTGCTTCTGCAACATAAGCCCCTTGAGGCAGATTATTGCTTTGAGCATAGGTGTTATATTGATCATTTATGGAAACGTAAAGTGCAGGATGGGTAGCAACACCTTTTTGAATCAATTGTTGAATCGTGGGTAACGCGTCTGAGATTGGAATGGAGAAACCCATGCCCTCAAAACCGGACTGGGCATATTTTGCGGAATTAATGCCAATGACTTTTCCTTGATAGTCGACAAGAGGTCCGCCGCTGTTGCCGGGGTTGATCGCGGCATCCGTTTGGATGAGACCGAAACTGGATTCGCCTTGAATGTCTAACGTCCGATTGGTTGCAGAAATGACTCCGGTCGTAACCGAGCGGGCAAAATCATTTCCGCCAGGGTTTCCAATGGCAACCACAGATGCTCCCACTTCGAGCTTAGTCGAATCGCCTAAGGTTACTGCAGTTAGATTTTTGGTATCAGAAATCTGCAAAACAGCAAGATCGGTTCGTGCATCCGCGCCAACAAGTTTCGCGTCCAATGTACGGCCGTCGCTTAAACTTACAGTAATTTTTTGTGCGCCGTCAATAACATGATTATTGGTTACGATATAGCCTTTTTGAGCATCAATGATAAAGCCGGATCCTGTTCCAGCTTCCTGCAGTCCTGAGCTTGAGCTGTTTTGACGGGAAAAACGGTTTTGAGGCGATTGGAAATTCGAAACACCGACGACTGCAGGTCCAACTGTTTTTGCAATTTGTGTAACCGGGAATTGTGACGAATTGCTTACTGTTGAGATCGGGCTAAGAGAAGAAGTGGTTAAAGCGGTTTGGTTAGACGAGAGTAAATTGGGATAAATCCGAGGAAGAAGAGTAACCGTCGTCAGTCCCCCGATCATAGCGCTTGTTAGGCAAAGAGCAACGACACCTGCTAATTTCTTACTGAGTTTCGGTTTAGGGGAGGAAGGGGCTGAGAAGCTTGAATAGCTGGAGTAGCCAGAAAAACCCGATGAACCGGAAGAATCAGAATTTGATTTGCTTTCGACGATGACGGCGTCAATCTCTTGGGGAATATGGGGCTCATTCAATCCCTTATTTTGAGATTTATTTTCGTCATTAAATTCGTTATCCATAAAAGTGACCTCCTTATAACACGCTGTGCGACTTTGTTTTCTTTCAACTTTTGTATGTGAATAATATAGTCTTTTTACCTGAGCCGAAATTGATTATTAGCTGAAGATTAGCTGAATTTTTTGTGATAAAGTTGTGTATAAAAGTTAAAAATCTCAAAAAGGAAGAACCAGATTAAGTCTAGTTCTTCCTTTTTGGTTATGTCGAAATGTTTTCTCTTATCTATTTTCTTTCGACCGTAACATCCTTTTTAATGGGTGTAATCGATTATTCTTACGGTGTCGCCTAATTTTCTGGAGATCGCTTGCTTCATTTGATCAGCATTAGGGCAGGGAAAACCAATTGGATTTCCTTTCGTTATACAAGAAGCTAATACAATGGTATCAGCACCTCGTTTAACCATTTCTGAAGCTCTCGTAACCGCTTTTTTC